>NZ_JACJFA010000022.1:0-52772 GCF_014164345.1 Pseudoalteromonas sp. SG43-5 | reverse complement strand
CCACTGTCGGCAACGACCGTGGTTACTTTTTTGAGTTGTTCTAACAAGTTCATAATGATGTACGCCTCGGCTTTAAAACCGAGGCGATGTCCTTATACGTAGCGGTTAACAATATTCTCAAGCAGCTCTTGTCGGCCAGAAACTTGCTTAGGATAGATGTCGTTTTCGTGTACTAACGCAGCAAGGCTCTCAAGTGATTGTTCACCTTTTAAAATGCTTTGGCCTAGGTCTTCTTTCCAACCTGCGTAACGTTTTTCTACAAAGTCAGAAAGCTCGCCGCCTTCAATCATTGCTGCTGCATTGAGTAATGCTTTTGCCATCGTATCCATACCACCAATGTGACCGATGAATAAATCATCGCGTTCACACGATTGACGACGAAGTTTAGTATCAAAGTTAAAGCCACCGGTTGTAAAACCGCCATTCTTTAAAATTTCGTAAACGACAAGTGTTCACTCAGCTACATCGTTAGGGAATTGATCTGTATCCCATCCGTTTTGCATATCACCACGGTTAGCATCAATACTACCCATAATACCTTTAGCGCAAGCAACGGCAATTTCGTGGTGGAAGCTATGACCTGCAAGTGTTGCGTGGTTTGCTTCAATGTTTACTTTAATTTCGTCTTGTAAGCCGTGCTTGTGTAAAAAGCCTGAAACCGTTGCTGTATCGTAATCGTACTGGTGCTTAGTTGGCTCTTGTGGTTTTGGCTCAATTAATAATGTGCCTTTAAAACCAATTTTTTTCTTGTGTTCTACAACCATTTTCAAAAAGCGTGCGTACTGCTCGCTTTCTTGCGCAAGATCTGTATTTAGTAATGTGTCGTAACCTTCACGACCACCCCAAAGTACATAGTTTTCGCCGCCTAAACGATGCGTAATTTCCATTGCATGTTTAACTTGCGCTGCTGCATATGCATATGTATTAGGATTAGGGTTTGTTGCACCACCGGCACAAAAACGTTTGTTTGAGAACAAGTTAGCAGTACCCCACAGTGGCTTTACACCAGTGCGCTGCATTTCTTTTTAGATAATGTTAGCTATGTGCGTTACGTTATCGAGGCTTTCTTATAGTGCTTTGCCTTCAGGGGCAATATCAACATCATGAAAAATATTTGTATTTAAGTTTTTACACGAAACCAAAGGCAAAGAGCTTGAACAAATGAAAGGGTAAATATTACCCCTTTAATAAGCGCCAAAACTATTGTAATAGTTTGGCGCTTATTTTATTTATTTTCATATCTACAATGAAAAAGTGTGCTTATATTCATCTTTATTTTTCTATAAAAGACTCCTAATAGATAAAGTTATATTTAGGAGTCATTAATTTTCTAACTTGCACCGCAATAGTACCTTACATAAATTATGCTGGCTAAGTGGCCTGAATAATAGTTACCCTATTTGTATGGTTGTTTTAGCAAATTTAAGAGGTTGTAATTTAGGTTTTGCAAAACAATAAGCAAATGTCAGTGGACCTACTCTGCCAATCAGCATAAGTAAAATTATTATTAGCTGGCTTGGCATACTTAAATTACTAGTAAAATCACGAGATAGCCCTACAGTGCTCAATGCCGAAATTACTTCAAAAGTAATATCTAAAAGAGACGCTTGCTCGATTTTACTCATAATCATGATGCTTAAAAAAGCCGTAAATAAGTATAAAATTACAACACTCAATGCTTTTATCACAAGTTTGTCGCTTAGCTCTCTGTTAAATATGGTTACCTGTGGTTTTTGGCGTAAATAACTATACATAGCAAGTAGTAAAATAACAAAAGTTCCTATTTTAATGCCGCTTGCTGTACTTACCGAACCGCCACCTATTACCATTAATAACAATGTAAGCAATGTCGAGTCGGAACTTAGCTGGCTAATAGGTAAAGTATTAAAGCCTGCAGTACGTGGTGTAACTGCTTGAAACCAAGCAGCAATTACTTGCTCGTTAATAGGTAGGTTGGCAAGTGTGGCTGGATTTGAATATTCAAATAAAAAAATAAGCAAAAATGCACTGCAATTTATTACAGCACTTGCAATTAATACAATACGTGTATTAGTTGCTAATTTATGCCAGCGACGTTGTTGATATATATCTATTAAAACGGTAAACCCTAAGCCACCGATTATAAATAATGCACTGATAATAAGATTAACAGATACATCACTTTTAAAAGCCATTAAGCTATTACTGTCGAGTGCAAACCCGGCATTGTTAAAAGCCGAAATAGTATAAAATAGACTTTGATAGGCGCTACCCGCAATACCATAGTCATCTACCCAGCTAATAAAAAGTAAGCAAAATGCTATAGTCTGAATTATTAGCGAGTAAGTTATTACACATCTAGCTACATGGATCACTCCATTTAAATCGCTTGTATCGAATGCTTGGCTTGCAAGTAAACGTTGTTTTAATCCTAAGTTTTTACCAATACTTAAAAATGAAATAACGGCTACGGTCATAAAGCCGATTCCTCCAATTTGAATAAGTACCATAACAACACATTGCCCAAATGTGGTTAGCGCAGTACCTGTATCAATAACAACTAAGCCTGTAACTGTAACCGCAGAGGATGCAGTAAAAAAAGCTTGAATAAAGCTAAGCGATTCAACACTTGCAAAAGGTAATAGTAATAAGCAAGTGCCTAAAATAATGAGAGCAAAAAAACCAGCAGTTAAAATTAAAGGGGGGTTAACAGGCCTTTTGAAATTTTTTAAACGGCGATTAAATTGCTTTGGAAGTACGTGTGCTTGCCAGTTAATCATAAAGCTTTAAACCGTTTGGTGAGTTTTGTTAGGTAATGTTTAGAGCCCAGTAATACAAGGCTATCACCATGGCGTAACTCGGTGTCGAGTGTTAGGTCTGTATTAAAATTATCATCTCGGCGTAAGGTGAGCGGTTTTATATCTGAGTTACGCTCTTTTAGAAGCCAGCCAATATTGCGCCCTGATAAATGTAAATCTATGGCAAGCTCAACAATAAATGTAGATTGTGTAAGCGCAAAGTACTGGTTAACCATAGGGTAGTTAAGTGCATGTGCTACTCTGATCCCCATTTCTTCTTCGGGGTGAATAATACGAGATACGCCAAGTTTACTTAAAATTTGATGGTGACTTTTAGAGCACGCCTTAACCCATATTTGTTTAACACCAAGGTTTTTTAAATGCAGCACGCATAAAATACTCGCTTCTATGTTTTCACCAATTGCAACTAATACAGCTTGGCAGCTGGTTAAGTCGAGTCGAGCAAGCTGTGTTTCATCACTAGCATCTAAAATGACAGTGTAATTTAACTGATTAGCAAACGTGTTAATGGTGCTTTCGCTTATATCGGCTGCGCAAACGTGATGCCCCTGATTAGCAAGCTCAAGCGAGGCGGTAACACCAAAACTACCTAATCCAATTACTGCAAACTGTGCCATGTGCGTTCCTATTTAAAAAATACGACATAGCAAAGACTATGGAATTTTAAAAAAGAGTCACCCCATATCAATTAAGCTTTATAAACATTTAACACTACAGCCAAAAATCTTTATAAAAACTTTATACACAACGTATTAAAAAGCAGTAACCTATAAAAAGAGAATTTTATGGGAGTGCACAAATGGGTATTAATAAATGGCTTAAGCCGCTTTTATTAACAACAATTGCGCCTATTTTTATTGTGCTGGCTATTTTTCCAGTTCGAGAGTGGCTAACGACCACCGACATTGTGATGTTGCAATTACTTTGGGTAGCATGGGTTGCGGTGCGTCAAAATGCCGCCTTAGCGGGGATTACAACGTTAGTTAGTGTGGCATGTACCGACTGGTTTTTTGTACTGCCGTACTTTACATTTCATATCGAAAAAATTGAATACTTAGTCACTTTTACTGTCATGCTTATAGTTGGCTTGATGATAAGCAAATTGGCGGGCGAGCTAAGTAAAAACGTTCGTGATACCCAGTTACATGCCAGCAATACACGATGTTTATATGAGTTAGCTAAGGCGCTTAATGGGCTTGATGATATAAACGCTCAGCGCCAAGTATTTACAACCTCGATTAAAAACCATCTAGGTATTACACTTCGTTGGAACAATAATACAATGGATAATGGAGAGTACTTTAATATCGAACAAAACACACAATGGGGCGGCTTTATTGCAGATGCCGAACTTAGTCCTGAAAACCGTGCATTTATAGATACGGCACTGTCTTTGTTGTTTCAGGTCCACGAAAACTCAAATCTTAGAAACCAGTCGGCATCGATGAAAGTACAAGCAGAGTTAGAACGTGCTAAAAATGCATTGCTGCGTAGTTTATCTCATGATCTACGCACGCCTTTGGCTACTATTATGGGCTCATCAAGCATGTTAGCTGACGAAAATATTGAGCTGAGTAAGGCATCAATTACAGAACAAGCAAAAAATATTTATGAGCAAAGTGAAATCTTAAATCAGCATTTTAATAAAGTGATGGAGCTTAGCCGGGTAAATAAAATAGGAGAGCAGCTAGCATGGCAAGCTATAAACGTACATACACTTATTACTGAGGCTAAAGCACGCAGGCAGCAGCAATTAAGTGGTTTTAACTTAGCGTTAGTCTTTGATAAAGCCACTTGTTGTATAGGTGATATAACACTTTTAGAAATCGCGCTTGCGAATATATTCGAAAACGCGGCACGTTACGGTGATGGAGCGGCGACAGTGGACTTTAATACTGAGCGAATTGCTAATATAACACACTATAAAATAGCCGTAAGCAATCTCATAGTTACTCATCCAAGCAGTTCGGATGAAGGAGTTGGGCTTGGTAGCGTAATTTGCGATGTAGTTGCTCAGTTTCATCAAGGCGAATTTGTATTAGCTATTGATGAGCTGACCCAAGTAGCCACAGCAATACTTAGCTGGAGTGCAAAGAATGATTAATGTATTGGTGCTAGAAGACTCACCTGCATTGCAAAGTTTTTTAAAAACATTACTAGGTGCCAGTGGCTATAACGTATCAATTAGTGCGAAAGGGCTTGATGGTTTTTCATTAATGAGTGAGCAAAGCTTTGACTTAGTGTTACTTGATTTGGGATTGCTTGATATGGATGGACAAGCTTGGTTACTTGAAGTACGACAATGGAGCCAAATACCAATATTAGTGCTTTCGGCTCGCGATGGCGAGGTGGAAAAGGTTACAGCCCTTGATAATGGGGCAAACGATTATATAACCAAACCTTTTAGTGCAAACGAACTTCTGGCAAGAATGCGTGTGCTACTAAGAGTAAATACACAGCCGAGTTTGGCACTGCAATGCGGTAGCATCATTATAGATCCGCATAAGCACACAGTTACGCTTAACAGCAGCGATGTAAAGCTCACTAATAAAGAATATAAAATTTTGCTTATGTTATTTCAAAATAAAGATAAAGTGCTTACTCATAATGCTATTTTAAGTCAGGTATGGGGGGAGCAATACATTAATAGACCTGAGTATATTCGTGTACATGTAGCGCAACTAAGACAAAAGCTTGAGGTAAACCCTGCAAGCCCTATTCATATCTTAACTGAGCCAGCGGTAGGTTATAGATTAGTTGGGTAGGCACTAAAAAATTATCGTCCTAAATTTAGCTATTTAGGACGATAAAGTTACACGTTTTCTAGTTTCGTTCCTTTGGTTTCTGTTACTAAATAAATAACAAAAAGCACCGATATAAATGTGAAAAATCCATAGAGCGAATATGCGAGTACAAGCCCTCCACCGGCTAGCAATATGGGAAAGGTAATAGTGACTAAAAAATTAGCCAGCCATTGAGCAAGCCCTGCAACCCCTAAGCCTAATCCTCTCATGCTATTTGGAAATATCTCGCCGAGCATTACCCATATTACGGGACTCCATTAAAGGTTAAAAAAGAATACATATAAGTTGGCCTTTACAAGAAAACCAAAGCAGCCAAATCTTGATTACATACAAAAAATTAGTAATAACCGCTCATGGACATAGCCGAAGTTGATATAAAAGCTGAACATTCAGCTAACCCAATACAAAGCGAATTAAACCTGCTCTACAGAGTAGTGCTCTTTTTATTTCAGTGTGAGATACCCAAGTTAGTAATACTTATATAATGCGGCTTTTTCATGTGGCTGCATTAATCAATAAGCAATTGCTTAATAAGGCAACCTGCTTAATTCAGGAATTTAATATGAATACCTTAAAACGAATTCGCTTTATCATTGCAATGTTTATGAGCATAAGTATTTGTGCGAACGGGCAAGACTCAGCTGAACTTAATGAGCAAGCAAAAGCCACACATAATGTGATTGCAAAAACACAATTAGGGCTTGTTAAAGGGGTGTCTGTACTAGATACAAAAATGCCAGTTAATAAATTTTTGGGGATCCCTTATGCACAAGCACCTATTGCTAATTTACGCTGGCAGGGACCTAAAAGTGCGACTCAGTGGCGAGACGTGCTTGATGCAACTCAATATGCCCCTGACTGTATGCAAACCACATTTCCTGGTGATTCGGCGCCCCTAAAAGGCTCATTGAGTGAAGACTGCCTTTACTTAAATATATGGGCACCAGCACAAGATATCACTCAAAAGCGCCCAGTTATGGTGTGGATACACGGTGGAGGCTTTGTCAATGGCGGTTCGTCAGCGGCTATTTATAGTGGTCAGTCGTTTGCCGAATCGGGCGTTGTATTTGTTAGTTTTAACTACAGGTTAGGGCGTTTTGGTTTCTTTGCTCATCCTGGGTTGAGTGAACAAAGCAAAAATACACCGCTTGGAAATTACGGCTTAATGGATCAAATCGCGGCCCTAAAATGGGTTAAAAATAACATTACCCATTTTGGTGGAGACGCTGATAATGTAACACTTTTTGGTGAGTCAGCTGGTGGGCGCTCGGTGAATTTTCATATGTTATCGCCCCAATCTAAAGGGCTTTTTCACAAAGCGATTGTGCAATCAGGGGGTGGTAGAAGTCATTCGACAGAGACGGTCGTATACTTAAATAAAAAAGGCACTAAAGGTAACCCTTCAGCTGAGGATGCTGGCATTCAATTTGCTAGAAGTGTGGGAATTAATACCAATGATATAAAAGCACTCGTAAAACTACGTGCTTTACCTGCAGAAAAGGTATTGAGCGGTTTGAATATGATGAACGCAAATACGCCTACTTACAGCGGGCCTATGATTGACTCATCTATTGTATTAACAAGTGACGAGGAGGGGTTTGCTCAAGCTCTACAAACAAAAGTTCCACTTTTTATTGGCAGTACGGATTTTGAGTGGGGATTTTTAAAAGACTACAATCCGAAAGGTGCTATTGCAATAGCCACAGAAACGCTCGAATCAGTGAACAATAAAGCTCAGTTTACTAAAGCGTATGCGCCATTTGTGCTAGCTAAAAATGGGGAGTTAAATTACCCACTGCTAGGCTCTATGATATTCGGTGATAAGCGTTTTGTAGAACCTGCGCGCTATATTGCAAGCAAAGCGAGTATGAGTGAACAGCCTACATGGCTTTATCGTTTTAATTACGTTCCTAGCCACTTAAAAGGCAAAGTTGATGGCGCATACCATGCCACTGAAATACCTTTTGTATTTAATACTCTTGCGCAAAATCCGTTAACATCGCAAAACGATTTTAAAATTGCCAGTGCAATGCACGCTGTATGGGTAAGGTTTGCTAAATACAGCAACCCGTCACCTAAGCAAGGCATTGCTTGGCCTAATTACAATGCTAAAGATAATAGAATAATTGAATTTAACGAAAACGGAAGTGAGGTAAAACAAGACCCACTTGAGAATCGCTTAAATGAGATAACCAATCTAATTAGCCAATAAACATTTATAGAGCCCGTATATATACGGGCTTTTATTGGCATAAATATTAAATTTTCATAACTAAAATTTATATTTTTAGAGCGTGTTGATATGTGTTTATTAAAAAATTAAACAAAGCATGTTTAGTGCATTTTAAGCATGATATTAGATTTTAATGTATTAACCATTTGGTCCGTCTGTTAGGCTGATTCAGTATGCTAAAGCTGCATATGTGCCATTTAAATTAAACTCAAATACCACACAATAGCATTAAATCAAGGCGCAAACCCTGACCAAAGCGTTGCTGTTTACTTTTTAATTATTACGAAAAATTTCATTGATTCAGTAAAATTGTAGCTAGGTAAGCCGTATTTATTGGGTAGCAGACATGGCCTTAACGATTCAAATACATAGCTTATAGCTTAAAAGGAAAAGTTTAGGAGGCATATTATACAATTTGAATTCAATTGTTTTGATTCTGTGAAAGTTAAATTTCAGCAGCAAATCACCTCCAGATAAAATGTTGCCACTGAAATGTATGTTGTTTGGGTTAAATTTGTTACATATGGCAACCCATCACCTTATTTTACTCAAAATTTGCCACTACTTTCAGCGATAAAGAATGAAATTATTGAATTTAATCAGTTTTGGTAAGCTGTCAAAAACGATCAGATAGTTAAGCTTTTAAACGATATAACTAAGTTAGTTAACTAATCGTATATATTAATAAATAAAGCCCATGTTACTAATATCATATGAGCTTATTATTTTAAGGGAACTTGTTTAAATTTTCTCGTATGGCATTCCCACATATTGGATTGCTATTACTTTTTTACCTTCTTCATAATTTAGATGAAAATCAAGTTCGGATGCCATGAATCGTTCAAGCGTTTTAGTCTCGTTTTCATTCATGTTGTCATCATCGTATTCATGCAGCATGTTTGACATCCACCATGAGAATCGCTCGGCGTGCCATACTCTTTTTAATGCTATTTCGGAGTATTTGGCTACCGCATCAGGTTCCTCACCATTGTATGTCTTATCTAGCAATTTGCTGAGGGTGGATACATCAGATGCTGCCAGATTAAGACCTTTAGCGCCTGTAGGTGGTACAATGTGAGCGGCATCGCCAACTAAAAATAAGCGTCCATCTTGCATTGGTTCACATACAAAGCTACGCAGAGGGGCAATACTTTTTTCAATGCTGGGGCCGGTAATCAGCATCTCAGCTACGTCTTCAGGTAAGCGTTTTTTAAGCTCAGTCCAAAATTCATCATCAGACCAATCTTCAATTTTATCAGTTAATGGCACCTGTAAATAATAACGTGAACGGGTTGAAGAGCGCATACTAGCTAAAGCAAAGCCTCGTTTAGTTTTACAGTAAATAAGCTCATCAGCAACGGGGGGAGTATCGCTAAGTAACCCAAGCCAGCCAAAAGGATAAATACGTTCAAATTCGTTACGTTTTTCTTTAGGGATAGATTGTCGAGAAACGCCATGAAAGCCATCGCATCCAGCAATATAATCACAGTCTAATTTATATTCAATACCATTTTGTGTAAACGTTACAAATGGGGAGTTTGAACTTTGCTCATGAATGGCAACATCACTAGACTCATAATAAGTCGTTGCCCCTATGTTTTGGCGCGCTTGCATTAAATCACGGGTAACTTCTGTTTGCCCGTAACACATAACGGTGCTGCCATTTGTAAGTGCCTTAATATCGATTCGATGACGTTGACCATAATGTGCTATTTCAAAGCCATCGTGAATGTGGCCTTCCTTTTTCATTCGCTCATCTACACCAGCTTCTGCTAGTAGACTCACTAATCCTTGTTCTAAAATACCTGCACGAATACGACCTAAAATATATTCGCCTGATGCGCGCTCTATAATTATGTTATCGATCCCCTTTTTAGCTAGAAGTTGACCGAGTAACAATCCAGAGGGCCCAGCGCCAATGATTGCTATTTTAGTTTTTAATGATTGCATTTTTATACTCGTTGAAAACATCGTGTTCTTTTATATTGCTCATTAGTTAATGTTTAAACCATTCACAATTGATGTCATCTGTTGTACTTTTGAGTCAAAGTTAATTTGAGTACACGTGCACATGAATAAAAAAATTCCATTTTATGACCTATACGGAGAGCCGTTTATTCGCCAAGAGCCAGGTGCTGTTCATGTTGAAGATATAGCTTATCGAAGCAGTGAGCTTAAATGGGAGATATCACCACATCGTCATAATAAGTTAGTTCAAATTGTAATTGTTTTTAATAACTCTTGGGCTGCGAGGTTAGATGAAAGAGAGTATCAACTGAATGGGGATTGGGGGGTAATTATTCCGGCTGGTGTTGTACATGGCTTTCATTTTAAACCACGCACACAAGGCTTTGTAATTTCAATAGACGACAGTTTTTTAGTAAGCAATTATGGTGAGACTAGCCTGAATCAATTGTTATTAAAGCCATTAACGGTTGAGTTTGAAAATGCAGCACGTTTAGTGCATTTAAAGCACTACATAGAGCTGCTAATGTATGAAATTAATTATAATGAATTAGGTGCGCCTATTGCCGTTGAGCAATTGCTAAAATTGATATTATTAAATATTTTTAGGCAAAAAAACACTACTCTTTTGGCAAGTAACGCCCGCAGTCGAGAAACAGAAATAGTCGTTAATTTTAGAAGCTTAATTGAGCTAAATTATACCTCACATATGACTATTCCTGACTACGCTGAGAAGCTACATATATCTACTTCAAAGTTAAACCGTATTTGTAAAAGTTTATTAAATGATTCTCCCAAAGCAATTGCTCATCAACGTCTGATCACTGAGGCAAAGCGACGTTTAATCTATACTACACAAACAATCGACGAAATAGCGCTTCATTTAGGATTTAAAGATAGCGCGTATTTTTGCCGTTTTTTTAAGTTAGCCACTAATACAACCCCAACATTATTCAAGCAACAGTCGAATATTAACTAGCTCGATTAAAGCATGCGCGTATTGTTTTTAATTATTGTTAAAAAACGCGATTGCATTTGGGTAGGCTGCCAGTCTTTTCGTATTGTCAGTCCTATACTACGGTCAGTATCGGGCAGTGTCATCGGGCAGATAGCTAATATTCCTGTTTGTACTTCTATTTCAACTTGCTTGGCTGGTAACAAGGCCGCTCGAGAACTGTTTAATAAAATACCGCGCGCAGCAACTTGCGAACTGCACTCTATTACATGGCTTGGTGGTGGTAAACCTCGGCTAACAAATATGTTACTAAAAACCTGCCACGCGGGTGTGCTTTTGTTAGGTGCTACCCAATCAAGTTGCTGGAGCTCTTTTGTTGATATTGTTTGGCGGCTTGCCAAAGGGTGTTGAGCATTTACTACAACACAAAGTTGATCTTTAAATAATGGAATTTGTTCAATATCATTATGTTGAGCAGGGATGCGTAATGCACCGACAATGATGTCAATTTCACCATGAAGTAAGTTAGCTAGCTGCTCTTGGTATGGACCATCTATAATACTTAGCTGGGCATCAGGAAATTCATTATTTAAAGCAATAATACTCAATGGCACAATAGCTGAGCGTGCCAATGGTAAGCTACCTACTTTTAGAGCACCATCCATTTGTCCATTAAACTCCCTCATTTCATAAATACCTTGGCGTAATTCAGAGAAAAACAGCTTTGCAAAACGATTTAGCAAGTTTGCCGTCCAAGTAGGTTCAATACCCACGGGTGAACGTACCGCGAGGTCCTTTTTACATAGTTGCTCTAAATCTTTGATGCTGCGGTGTAAGGTGGGTTGCGACAAATTAAGTTTATTGGCTGCAGCGGTGTAGTTTTTCATTTGTACTAAGTGTATGAGTGCTACTAATTGCTTTGAAGTGACAGAGCGATTAAAGGCATCTTGCTTATGTTTATTATTAAAAATAACCCTCGAAAATTCATCCAAATACTCAAATGCACGTTCAACCCGATTTAGAAAAAATATACCGCTTGGCGTCGGTGTCATCCCCGAGTGGGTCCGAATAAATAGGACTTGATTAAGTTCGTTTTCAAGTTTTTTAATGCCTTGGGTGAGTGCCGACTGGGTTAAGTGAACAGTATTAGCTGCCTTGCTTAACGACATTAAGTTCCTTATATACAAGGCGCTTAACAAATGTCTATTGTTAAAATTCATTTTTATTTAACTCACACATTAATATTTTATTACTACCACTATAGAAAAAACTAATGTCCTTTGACAGCTTTTTAAAGTTCTTTATATAGCTGACTTCAATATACTCATTGCATCAATAGCGTTTAATTATAAATAAGGTAAATAGTATGGCTGTGTGTATTACAGATATAGCGCGCCCTAATAAAGAGATATTAGAAAAATACCAAAATGCTGAAGTTGCAACGGTACATGAGGCACAAGGTCGCGTTGGCTTATTAGCCAGCTATATGAAGCCTATTTATCGCTCTGCTCGTATTGCTGGCAGTGCAGTAACATGTGAAGTGGCTCCTGGCGACAACTGGATGATTCATGTAGCTGTAGAGCAATGTCAGCCAGATGATGTACTTGTTGTTACACCTACGAGCGGGTGTATTGACGGTTTTTTTGGTGACTTGTTGGCAACTTCATTACAAGCGCGAGGCGTTAAAGGTTTAATTATTGATGGTGGCGTACGCGATATCGCAACACTGACTGAAATGGGCTTCCCAGTTTGGTCTAAAGATGTTTATGCGCAAGGTACAGTTAAAGAAACCATTGCAAATGTCAATGTGCCAGTTGTGTGCGCAGGGGCTTATATAAAACCTGGAGACATCATTGTTGCTGATGATGACGGCGTTGTTGTTGTTGAACAAAGTCGTGGTGAAGAGGTTCATGAAAAAGTCCTGAAACGTGTTGCTAACGAAGAAGACAAGCGAAAGCGTTTAGCTTCGGGTGAGTTAGGTTTGGATATATATGCTATGCGCGAGCGTTTAGCAGCTAAAGGCTTAACTTATATAAAGCAAAGTGAGGATAAGTAAATGCACGCGGCTATTCCTTGCTCAATTATGCGCGGTGGTACCTCTAAAGGGCTTTATTTTTTAGCCAGTGATCTTCCGAGTGATTCCTCAAAGCGCGATGAATTACTGTTACACATAATGGGGTCGCCTGACACAAGGCAAATTGATGGTTTAGGTGGTGCGCATCCTCTCACCAGTAAAGTGGCTATTGTTGAAAAATCAATGCGAGCAAATACTGATGTGGATTACCTTTTTTTACAAGTTGTAGTTGATAAAGCGGTGGTGAGTGATACACAAAATTGTGGCAATTTACTCGCCGGTGTTGCGCCATTTGCAATTGAGCAGGGCTTAGTGAATGCAAAAGAAAAAACAACCGATGTACGAATTCATATGCTAAATACTGCAGCCTCAGCTGTTGCACGCGTTCAAACTCCTAATGGCAAAGTAAGCTATAAAGGGGATGCCGTAATCGACGGTGTACCAGGTTCAGCAGCGCCTATCACGCTCGACTTTCTAGATATAGCGGGTGCCAATTGTGGTGCACTTTTTCCTACGGGTAATGCCATAGATGAAATTAATGGGTATTCAATAACCTGTATTGATAACGGCATGCCGGTGGTTATTTTAGATGCTAGCGAGTTTAGTTTAGTGGGTGATGAGTCGCCTAATTCACTCGAAGATAATACCGATTTAAAGCAAAAGATTGAAGCTATTCGTTTAATCGCGGCTAAGATGATGAATTTAGGGGATGTAACTAATAAAACGATTCCAAAAATGTCTTTAGTAAGCCCTGCAAAAAATGGTGGGGTAATTAACACTCGAACATTTATACCCCACCGTGTTCATGAGGCTATTGGGGTGTTAGGCAGTGTGAGCGTAGCAAGTGCATGTGTTTTAAAAGGTACTGTAGCCCATAGGTATGCTAACCAAAACTTTAGTGATGGGGAGTTTGATATCGTTGTTGAGCATCCAACGGGTCAGTTTACTGTTGAAATGCAGGTATCAGGTGTTACACAGCTGAGCACTTATAAAATACATCGCTCTGCGCTATTAAGAACCGCGCGGTTATTAATGGTCGGCTCCGCAATGGCTTGATCGACTACTAAAAGATAGTTTCAATAATACTCTCAGCAGGAGACACACAATGATAATAGACTGCCACGGACATTACACAACAGCGCCAGAGCCATTACAGCTTTTTAGAGAAGCGCAAATTAAAGCATTTAAAGAGGGAAAAGCACTCCCAGATGTTCCCTATATTTCAGACGATGAAATTCGCGAAAGTATTGAAAAAAATCAGTTAAAGTTGCTCGATGAACGTGGCTTAGATATGACTATTTTTTCACCTCGTGCATCGGCTATGGCTCATCACGTAGGTAATGAGGAGGTATCAAAACAATGGACCTCAGCCTGTAACGATTTAATAGCGCGAGTTGTTGACTTATACCCTACGCGTTTTATAGGAGTGTGCCAATTACCACAATCGCCGGGAGTACCAATTGAAAATTCAGTTGCTGAGCTAGAGCGCTGTGTTAATGAATTAGGATTTGTTGGTTGTAATTTAAACCCTGACCCTTCTGGTGGTCATTGGACTTCAGCTCCGTTAACCGATCCGAGTTGGTTTCCACTTTATGAAAAAATGGTTGAGCTCGATGTTCCTGCAATGATCCATGTATCGGGCTCATGTAATCCAAATTTTCATGCGACGGGTGCGCATTATATGAATGCTGATACCACCGCATTCATGCAATTTTTACAAGGTGACTTGTTTAACGAGTTTCCTGATTTACGGTTTATTATACCTCATGGTGGTGGAGCGGTGCCTTATCATTGGGGGCGTTATCGTGGATTGGCTGATATGATGAAGCAGCCACCACTTAACGAGCATGTTATGAAAAATGTATATTTTGATACCTGCGTTTATCATCAACCAGGCATAGATTTATTAGTAGACGTTATTGATACTAAAAACATTTTATTTGGCTCTGAAATGATTGGGGCTGTGCGTGGTATTGATCCGCAAACCGGACACTATTTTGATGATACTAAACGTTACATTGACACATTAGAAATATCGGCAGCGGACAAAAAAGCGATATTTGAAGAAAATGCGCGTCGCGTATACCCACGTTTAGACGCCAAATTAAAAGGGTTGGGTTTATGAGTCAATTTGTAATGGATGCCGATTGGCTTCATTGGCATCAATCGCCATCAAAACCTAGCTTTGAGTTACCGAAAGGGGCTGTTGATGCGCATTGTCATGTATTCGGCCCCGGCAATGAGTTTGGTTTTGCACCCGAACGTAAATACACACCATGCGATGCATCAAAACAGCAGCTCTGGGATTTACGCGACTACTTAGGGTTTAGTCGAAATGTGATAGTGCAAGCAACCTGTCATGGAGCTGACAACAATGCGATGGTAGATGCGCTTTTGGCATCAAATGGTTTAGCACGTGGTGTTGCAACTATTAAAGAAGATATTAGCGACGCTGAGCTTGATAGATTGCATGCTGCAGGTGTTAGAGGTGTACGCTTTAATTTTGTTAAGCGGTTAGTTGATGCTTTGCCATTTGACTCGTTAAAACGCATTGCAGAACGAATAGTTAAACGTGATTGGCACATTGTTATTTATTTTGAAAGCCAAGATTTACCCGAGCTTTATGATTTTTTCACTAGTTTACCAACGATATTAGTTGTTGATCATATGGGGCGCCCAGATGTTACTAAATCTGTTGAAGGCGAAGACTTTGCGTTGTTTTTAAAGTTTATGCGCGAAAATGAAAATGTATGGTCTAAAGTAAGCTGCCCTGAACGAATTTCTATTGATGGTCCAAATAAAGGCTACCAAGATGTTGTTCCTTTTGCGCGCAAAGTCGTCGAAAGTTTTCCTGACCGTGTTTTATGGGGCACAGATTGGCCTCACCCAAATATGAAAAGCCACATGCCTGACGATGGTAAATTAGTGGACATGATCCCGCTGTTTGCCCCCACTACTGAATTACAGCAAAAGTTATTAATTGATAATCCAATGCGTTTGTATTGGTCAAAATAAGGAATACATATGGCGATTAATAAACCTTACAAAGAGGTGCCAGGTACCACTATATTTGACGCCGATATGGCGCGTTTAGGTTTTCACTTAAATCAATTTTGCATGTCGTTGATGAAGGCGCCAAATCGTGAAAGGTTTAAAGCAGGTCAGAAAGCCTACCTTGATGAGTGGCCAATGAGTGAAGCACAAAAAGAAGCGGTTATAGCACGTGATTACAACAAAATGATGAGCTTAGGCGGCAATATTTATTTCCTTGCAAAAATCTTTTCTAGCGACGGTATTAGTTTTCAAGCCGCAGCATCAACGATGACGGGTATGACACAAGACGAATACGCGCAAATGATGCTATCAGGGGGTCGTGTACCCGACAGCAGTAATACATTAAAAAAAGGAAGTTAATCATGGCCAAAATAAAAGCAGGTGTTGCAACATCACATGTTCCGGCTATTGGTGCCGCAATCGATAATGGCATAACTGATAATGAGTATTGGAAACCATTATTCGAGGGGTATGCTTACGCTAAAGAATGGATAAAGGAGCAAAAGCCGGACGTTGTATTATTGGTATACAACGATCATGCAACCGCGTTTGACTCTAATTTAGTTCCTACCTTTGCGATTGCAACAGGTGAAGAGTTTAAACCAGCCGATGAAGGATGGGGGCCACGTCCTGTACCCAATGTAAAAGGCTATCCTGAATTTGCATCACATATTGCTCAATCTGTTATTCAAGACGACTTTGACTTAACTGTTGTTAATACTCTAGATGTTGATCATGGCTTAACGGTCCCGTTATCGCTAATGTTTGGTCAGCCTGAAAATTGGCCGTGTAAAGTTATTCCTATTGCTGTCAATGTAGTACTTTATCCAACCCCATCTGGGCAGCGTTGTTACAATTTAGGTAAGGCCTTACGTAAAGCTGTAGAAAGCTTTGATGAAGACCTAAATGTACAAATTTGGGGGACGGGCGGCATGAGCCATCAATTACAGGGGCCACGTGCAGGTTTAATTAATAAAGAATTCGATAATGCCTTTTTAGATGACATTGTTGATGATGCTGAAAACTTAGCCCTAAAACCACATCTTGAATACATTAACCTAGCTGGCTCTGAAGGCATTGAGCTTATTATGTGGCTCGTAATGCGTGGTGCGCTCAATGATGAGGTTGAATTAAAGAAGCGTCATTATCATGTACCCGCATCTAATACTGCTGTTGGTCATCTTGTTTTAGAAAATAAATAACCTGGAGAAATTTTATGAAAGTAATTGTTGTTGGACCAGGCGCATTTGGAATTAAGCACCTTGACGGTATTAAAAATATCGACGGTGTTGAAGTGGTAGCACTTGTTGGTCGTACGCTAGAAAAAACTCAAAAAGTGGCTGATGAGTATGGCATTCCACAGGTTTTTACAAGCTTAAATGATGCGCTTAAAATTGACGCAGATGCAGTTATTTTATGTACACCTACTCAGCAACACGCTGCGCAATCTATCCAATGTATGGAAGCGGGTAAGCATGTGCAAGTTGAAATCCCATTAGCAGATAGCTGGGAGAATTCATTAAAGGTAGTTGAGGTACAAAAGCGCACGGGGCTGACTTGTATGGTTGGGCATACTCGGCGCTTTAATCCATCACATCAATGGGTTAATAATAAAATAACGGCTGATGAGTTTAGTATTCAGCAAATGGATGTACAAACGTACTTTTTCCGTCGTAAAAATATCAATGCTAAAGGCGAGGCCCGGTCGTGGACTGATCACCTTTTATGGCACCACGCTGCGCACACTGTTGATTTATTTGCTTATCAAGCAGGCGCTAAAGTGGTTAAAGCGAATGCTATTCAGGGACCAATTCACCCAGAGCTTGGTATTGCTTTAGATATGTCTATTCAATTACTAGCTGAAAATGGTGCAATTTGTACCTTATCATTATCGTTTAACAATGATGGGCCTTTAGGAACATTTTTCCGCTATATTGGTGACACAGGAACATACATAGCACGCTATGATGATTTAGTGGATGGCAAAGAAAATGCGATTGATGTCTCCGCTGTTGATGTATCAATGAATGGTATTGAGCTGCAAGATAGAGAGTTTTTTACTGCTATAAAAGAAGGTCGCGAGCCTAATTCAAGTGTGGAGCAGGTACTTG
Source organism: Pseudoalteromonas sp. SG43-5 (assembly GCF_014164345.1). Lineage (NCBI taxonomy): Bacteria > Pseudomonadati > Pseudomonadota > Gammaproteobacteria > Alteromonadales > Pseudoalteromonadaceae > Pseudoalteromonas > Pseudoalteromonas sp. SG43-5. The sequence continues at coordinate 34,778 of NZ_JACJFA010000022.1, read as the reverse complement.
ATTGTTATCGGGTGCTTCACGACTTAGAGCAGCAATTAAATAATCAATAATTAATCGCAAAGGAGGGCGTATGAATAAGCGTAAAATTAATGGTCATAGCGTTAATCCAATTGGGTTGGGCTGTATGAACTTGAGCCATGCCTATGGGAGTCCTCCCTCAGATGAAGCTGCAATTAATTTATTACACGCAGCGATTGATTTAGGTGTTGAGCATTTTGATACTGCCGCTTTGTATGGATTTGGTAAAAATGAAGCCCTACTAGGTAAAGCTTTAGCTCCACACCGAGATAAAATTTTTTTGGCGAGCAAATGTGGTATGGCGGGCGTTAATGGCAAGCGTGTTATTGATGGGCGTCCACAAACGCTTCGATCAACAATAGAGGCGTCTTTAACTAGTCTAAATACAGAAGTTCTAGATTTATATTACTTACATCGTATGGATAAATCTGTGCCGATTGAGGAGAGTGTTGGCGAGCTCTCGCGCTTAGTTGGTGAAGGAAAAATTAAAGCAATTGGCTTATCTGAGGTATCAGCCGAGTCAATAATGCGAGCAAATAGCGTACATTCGATTGCAGCAGTGCAAACAGAGTATTCGTTATGGACGCGTAATCCTGAAATTGCAGTCCTCGAAACATGTAAGCATATAGGGGCTGCTTTTATTGCATTTTCACCATTAGCGAGAGGCTTCTTAACTGAGCAGGTTACCAGTCTAGAGGTACTAGTTGAAGGTGATATTAGACGTGGTATGCCACGCTTTAATGAACCTCATTTTAGCAAAAACAAGCAATTGTTAAGTGCATTAAAATCTATCGCACAAAGCACAAATTTAACACTGGCTCAATTGTGTTTAGCCTGGGTGCTTCATCAAGGTGAGCATGTTCATGTTATCCCTGGCACACAGAATAATGCACATTTAGCCGATAATGTAAGTGCTGAAAAAATTGTACTGTCAGCAGAGCAGTTAACGCAACTATCAGCTTTATTCTCACCGTTCTCAGTTAGTGGTCCGCGTTATCCTGAAGCAACTCAAACGGAAATAGACACCGAAGAGTTTTAAATGTAGCAATTAAGGTTTTTCGTTTTGAGCTTATTACTAAATGATTTACTCACCCCGCTATATGCGGGGATTTTAATTGCATCCGCTTTTTTTGGATCATTTATTACCGCCGCATTTGGTGCAGGAGGCGGGTTATTACTACTTCTTACAATGGCCTCAATGCTGCCTATGTCCATTGTTATTCCTGTTCATGGCCTTGTTCAGTTAGGATCTAATGCGACTCGTGCAATAGCAACGTATAGATACATTGACCTAGATATGTTGGCTTATTTTTCAGTAGGGGGGCTGTTTGGTGCTTTGTTATCGACTACTGTATTAACACAAATAGCACTTGAGCCGATGAAAATTGTGTTGGCAATATTTATTATTTATTTGTTGTGGGGTCCAAAGCCCAAATTTAGTGGCACATCACCAAGCGTGCGCCTTATTGCAGGGTTGAGTACTGCCTTTCTCTCTGTATTTGTTGGCGCTAGCGGCCCAATTGTAAGCAGTTATTTGTATACAAAAGAGTATGAAAAATTAAAATTTACGGCAACATTTTCAAGCTGTATGGCACTTCAGCATGTATTAAAAGCGGCGGTTTTTAGCGTTGTTGGATTTACTTTTCTTGATTGGCTGCCTTTAATTTTTTGTATGGTTATTAGTGGTGTGTTCGGAACGTTTGTAGGTTTACATGTATTAAATAAAACGCATGGAGCTAACTTTAGAAAGGTATTACGACTTATCTTGAGCTTTTTATCCCTGCATTTGATATGGCAAGGCGTCCGTTATTTTTATAATTAGTTGGGATAAGGTAAATAATACCCCCTCGCTGTCACTCATTTTCAGCGAAGGGGTATTAACAACCTAGTTAACCTAAAATCGGGTCAGTTATATTGCTTTAGCTAAAGCAATATGGGAGTCGCGCATAATTGCAGAGTGCTCAGCTTTGTCGCCTCCTTCTATTTCAATTTGAGCAAGTCGACCTGAGTTTTCAACAACAAGCTTACAACGCTCCCAACGGCGCTCTTTAAAAGCGGTTAGTGCGTGTTCTAACTGAGCATGCTTAGTTAGTTCATCAGCCAGTACAATAGCGTCTTCAATACCTATACATGCACCCGACGCTAAATGAGGTGTCGTTGCATGTACTGCATCGCCAATAAGTACGATTCGGTTTTTATGCCATGCTTCTTTAACTAATAGCCCTTCAAGTGGTCGGTAATCAATTTTAGAGTTTTCATTTAGGTGAGCATGTATTTCTTGTACTACCGGTGCTGGAAATTTGGCTACAAGTGCTTTTAATAAAGGTAAAAAGTCTTTTGGTTCAATATAATTATTTTCAATTTTATCCTCTGTAACAAACATATACATTTCGTTTTTCGACATAGGGTTAACCCCTACTTTAATATGTTCGCCTACCCACATTACCGTGTTATCAATGCCTTCAAGGCGAGGCAGTACGGCTCGCCATACACCTTGGCCTACAAATTTAGGCTTTTCAGCTTCAGGGAATGTGACTTGTCGTACTTTTGAGTACAAGCCATCAGCACCAATAATTAGGTCATATGTTTTTGTTGTGCCATCGGTAAAGGTTACTGTTGCCCCATTTTCGTCTTGTTCAATAGATGAAAATGTACAGCCAAGCCTAACATTGGCATTGGTTTGTTTCGTTTTATTTGCCAAAATTTGTGCAAGTGCTGGTCGCATTATAGCGCCCGCTTTTGGAATATTAGCATTAGCCATTAATGGCGTTGGTATATGGGCCAGGTGCAAACCATGTGGGGCATATATATCTAACCCTTCATGGGCACTGCCTTTTGCTAAAAACTCTTCTAAAATTCCAAGTTGTTGAAAAGCTCGAATTGTAGCTCCACCTAAACTGATCCCAGCCCCTTCTGCTCGCCAGTTAGGATCAATTTCTACCAAATCGACAGCAATATTTTTTTTCTCAAGTTCGATGGCTGCCGACATACCAGAGAAGCCACCACCAATTATTAATACATTAGAAATACACGGGTTCATTTTAGAACTCCTTTATTGTTGTTATATCCACCCAAATTTCATTGTGTTGGTGAATATCTAATTCAATGTTTGTTAAGGCCTGATTTTTACATGGCCCTTGTGTGCAAATACCAGTGCTAATTTCGAATAAAGCGCCGTGAGCAGCACAGACTATTTGATCACTTTTTGAATCTAAGTATTTATCTTTTTTCCAAGGTAATGTGGTATCACCGTAGTGAGGACAGATATCTTTATAGCCATAATACTCCCCATTTTTATGAACTATAAAGAGGCTGTCGCGCCCTTGATTAAGAGGGTCAAAGCCTTTAGCTTGACCCTCTGTAATATCGCTTTTATAGGCGATAAATACTTTACTCATGATTACTCTGGTTTACCGGGAGGTGGGCCCATTGGTGCCCACTTTTCGCGGTACTGAAGCAAGAAAGCTTGCGAATTATCAGCACCCGGCATTGCTTCTCGTGCAGTCCATTCATCATCGTGTAAATCCATATCAGCATCATATTCAATGTTGCAGCCAAACGGACTTTTGAAGTACCAAAACCAGTTTGATCCGAATATATGACGACCTGGCCCCCAAAAGCTTTGATAGCCTTTATTAACTAAGGCAGTACCTGCCTGAGAAACTTCTGTTGGTCCGCTCATATGAAAAGTGAAATGCTCAATACCTTGCATGTGTGGCGGGGTATTTATAAAAAATAATGTGTGGTGATCGTTGGTACCGGCAGGGCGCATAAAAGGACCTACATGGGTAAAACGATCCGTAGTAATAAAGCCTAAACGCTGTGCGTAAAAAGCTTCAGCTTTAACGGCATCCGGTACAAAATACACAACATGAGAAAGGCTACGAGGCTTTGCCTTGAAGTCTGTATTAATACCAATATTGTTTACAGCACGGTTGTTTTCACACCCTGGCGCGTTGACTTTTTCTGCTGGTAGATTCTCGAGCGATTGCCGTATGGTCACTTGAAAACCAATAACAAACCCTAAATCGTCAACAGATTCGATACTGCCATCGTCTAAAGTTGTTACTGTTCGGTCTTTTTCAAGCTCTGTTTTTAAAGCATCTATTGTATGCTGATCTTTTACACCGTAAATTGTTTTACGCAGCATTGAACCAGTAGCAAGAGGATTCGGTAATGAGCTGTCATCTGCTTTTTTAATCTCAATACCTGTGCCATCAAGAGCAACAAATCGTGTTTCAGTTTTTTGTGTTAAGCCATAATCTAGTGCGAACTGCTTACAACTCTCGGTGTCTTCAACACCAAAAACAAGCGTATCGGGGCCAATAATATTCATGGTGTGATCCTTATTGTTTTTTTAATTCGTTAAATGTTTCAGCTACCCAATCAGCTATGTACTGACCCGCGTTTGAACTGTTGTCGAAGCTAGAGTGCTGTACACCACCTTCTCGTTCTGTAAAGATTTTTAGCTCACGCTTAGGGCTATTGACTAGTTGCTCAAAGGTGCGCTCGGCCCATTTAAGTGGAATTTGCGAATCTTTAGCGCCGTGAGTGACTAAAAATGGCACTTTAATTTTTTCAATTTGACCATCAAGGTGGACGTTTTCAGCAATTTCCATGAAATCATCCATATTTTTTGCACCCCAAACCCATTGCACATGTGCCCAGTAATGAGGTACGGGGAAGTCACCTTCTTTTTCTAAGCGACGTTTTTGAACGTCACGCCAATCGTGGTTTGCACCCCATACACAGCCTAGGGCAAGTCTCGGTTCATTCGCTACCGCACGAGGGCAGTAATAGCCACCTAAAGAGACACCTTCCATGCCAATTAGCTTGCTATCTACTTCATCATGTTGTTCTAACCAATCAACAACAACACTTGCCCAATGCTCAGTGTCAAAACGAGCATGGAAGTCTTGTAGCTTTAACGCTTCACCTGTACCTGGTTGATCTAAAACAAGTGATGAAACGCCACGTTCTGCTAACCATTGTGGTAAACCAACGCGATATTTCATTTCCTTTGATGAATCTAGGCCGTTTATTTGTATAAGAATAGGGGCAGGGCCTTTAACGCCTTTGGCTTTGACATAAAGAGCACTAAGGTGTTTGCCTTCATAAGGAATTTCCACGCGTTCACAGTTTTCGTGACCCAGTTCGATTGATTTTTGAAAAAGCGAAAGTGAACGTTTATACAGCTCTGTTCTTCCCGAGGCGCCATGTGCTTGAATGCGTTCACAGGTTATAAGGTAGGTTGCAGCGCGATTATATTTGTACCCTGCAGAAAGCAGTCTGCCACGTTCTAGATCTTCTTCAGCAAGACCACATAGTTTATCGGCCATTTTAGCCCACGTGTCTCTAAATGCTTGAACGCCTTCTTTATCTGGTGATTTTGCAGCCTCTTGTAAAGGGCCACACATTTCTTCGATTTCGCCAATGCGAGCGCCCATTTCGATAGCTAAATTTACTGATAAATTCCATACATAATTCGTCGGGAAATACTTAAACATAATAACCTCTTAATAAATTAATGTGTTGTGCTCAACTACTTTTCTAGAAATGCGACAGCTCTGACAAAACCTGCTGAGGCATGTTTAATTTTGTAAGGAAAACATGAAACTAAAAAACCACTACTTGGTAGTGATGCTAAGTTTGCTAGCTTTTCCATTTGCCCATAACCAATGTCGCGACCCGCTTTATGGCCTTCCCAAATGATTGATGGGTCGCCGCTTTCTTCGAAACGTTGTTTAGTGAATTTAAAAGGAGCATCCCAGCTCCAAGCGTCGGTACCCACAACTTTTATACCGCGCTCTAAAAGATACAAGGTGGCTTCGCGGCCCATACCAACACCAGCATCAAGGTAACCAGGCTTACCGTAAACAGAGCCTGCACGGGTATTGACTAAAACGATGTCTAACGGCGATAAGGTGTGATTAATTCGGGCTAGCTCTTTTTCAACGTCTAGGGCAGTAATTACATAACCATCAGGGAAATCTCTAAAATCTAATTTAACACCGCGTTGAAAACACCACTCCAAGGGCAACTCATCAATACCAAAGGCTGGTTTTCCACCATCTGTGGTAGAGGCATAGTGCCATGGTGCGTCCATGTGAGTGCCACTATGAGTGGTGATCTCTAAACGTTCAGCCGCCCACGATTCATTCCCTGGGAGTTGATCTTTTTTTAAACCAGGGAACATTGATGACATTTCTGGCCAACCTTGTTGGTGGTCGGTATACTCGATTTTTGGTAATAATGGCGGTGGATCGGTATAGGGGTTATTCTCAAGCGTTACCGATAAATCGATTAATGTGTATTGTGATGGATTAAACATGTGTATTCTCCATTATGGCTTCTTGTTTTATATCTCCAAATATTGACTTGCCCTGCGAATCTAGTACTCGCATATGAACTGTTTCGCCAGATTGTAAAAAGTCTGTTTGTGGTTTGCCTGTGGCAATCATTTCCTTAGCACGTAGCTCTGAGATACAGGCTTGTCCTTTACTAATATCTGCGTTAGAAACAGTACCTGAGCCAAACACGGTGCCCGCTTTAATAGGGCGAGTTTTAGCGACATGGGCAATTAATTCATGAAAACCAAAAAACATCTCTATGCCATCAGGCGCACCAAACCATTTGTCGTTACGGTAAACTTCTAGTGGCAGTGAAATACGACCATTACGCCAGTTTTCACCAAGCTCATCAGGGGTAATAGCAAATGGTGCGAAGCTGGTAGGGCCTTTAGCTTGTACAAAGCCAAAACCTGTTTTCATTTCTCTTGGCCCGAGTGCGCGATAGCTGATGTCGTTAAGCATGACTATTAGACGTATTTTCTCAAGTGCAAACTCTGGACTACTCCCCATTGGGATGTCACCGACCATCACGCCAAATTCGCCCTCAAAATCAAGACCAACTTCGTTACTTGGAGCTGCAATTTTATCATTAGCGCTAAGAAAGCTATCGCCAGCACCTTGATAAACAAGTGGATAAATATCAGCATCTTCGATTGGGTCCAGATGAAATGCTTGCTGCATCAACACGCCATGATTTAAAAAAAGTGAACCGTCTAACCATTGCCAACTACGTGGTAAAGGGGCCATTAATTGAGTGTTACACACTTTATTAATGCCTGTTAGCTCAAGTGCGTTAAGTGCCTCGTAGCGAAGTAAAAGCTTATCTTGTATAGCAGGCCATAAATCTAGTGCCTCTTGGAGCGTGCCGGCTAGGTCGCTAATGTCTACGTAGTCAGTTAGATCCTTTGAGACTAATACAAGCTGACCATCTGGTTTTGAATTATTAATTGTTGCAAATTTCATTGTGTGTCCGCAGATGTTGTTAAACTTTGGTTTAAGTCATATTAATACTTCATTTGCAATTGATGAAATTGAATGTTTAGATAGGTTGTATCAATAATTTTAATACTTAAAAATAATCAAAATTTAAAAATCAGCAGTGGGCCAATGTTATGAGATTTGAGCATTTAGATTTAAATTTACTGGTTGCATTAGATGTTTTACTAGAAGAAAAAAACATAACCAAAAGCGCTAAGAGACTGCATTTATCGCAGTCTGCTATGAGCAGTATTTTGGGTAGAGCACGTGCCTTTTTCGAGGATGACTTGTTGGTGCAAGTTGGTAAAACTATGCAACCGACCCCTTTTGCGCTTGAAGTTCAAGTACCAATTACTGAAGTACTGACAACCATTAGAGGCGGGATTATTGGTAAGCGATTTAATGATCCATTAAAAAGTGAACGTCATTTCAAAATTGTTGCATCGGATTATGTTATTCAAGTTCTGTTTTCTAGTATTTTAACCGAGCTTGCTACGTTAGCTCCATTATTGACGTTTGAGTTTTTATCGCCGTTTTCGCATGAAGTTAATATACTTACCAAAGGAGGAGCCGATTTATTTATAGCACCGGAATCGGTAATGCTTGATGGTTACCCTAGTTCATTACTTATGGTTGATGAACTTGCATGTGTAGTCGATATGGATAACAAGTTAGTTGCTGGTGATGTAATTTCAGCTGAACAAGTTGGCAGTATGGGGCATGTGTCGGTAGGTTTTGCACGAACAAGTCATTTAAGTATTGAAACATGGTTAACGGAGACGATGGGAGGAAGTCGAAAAGTTGATATTATTACAAATGACTTTTCTACTATGATTTATACTTTGAAGGGGACTCAACGCGTAGCTATTTTACCCAAAAAGTTTGCCAATATACACGCACAAAAGCATGGTTTAAAGGTCGTTTCATTTCCCTTTGATACACCCCTTTTAGTTGAATCAATGATGTGGCACCCTACACTTAATAACGACCCTATACACCGGTGGTTAAGAGAAAAAGTAATTTCTACTGCACAAAACTTATAAAAAAGTCGCCTTAATAGGCGACTTATAGTTTTATATAATTAGGTCAGTGCTTTAATTCATACCGATTCAAATCTTGAGCTATTGATATCGTCCCTTTGTATTCACCTTGCACTTGCTTGGTATAAAAGTCGATTTCCTCTGAAGTATCTAACCCTGGCGCCATATGAGTAATGACGAGTTTTTTTACGTCTGCTGCTTTAGCCAGCTCACCGACCTGCTGAGGAGATAAGTGATGCTTTGAAAGGTGCCTATGAATACCTTTAAATTTTTTCTCTGGCATACGAGGATTCGTTTTCTTAATTTGATTAACGGTATGATCAATATCCATCATCTCACTAACTAATAAATCAACGCCGTTTGCGAGTTTTTCTACGGCCTTACTAGGGCCCGTGTCACCAGTGTAAACAGCAGTATAACCATCATCCAGTGTAAACTTAAACGATAAAGCTTGAAACTTGTTCCATTCGTCACTGCCTTTTGGCCAGCTATAATGAGTGTTTCTAATTACATTTAGGGTAAAGTCATCAAATTTAATATCTGAGCCATCTTGAACCTCAATTACTTTAATATTGTTATTTGCAGGAGCTGGAACTTGACCAGGAACACCATAATGACCTAATGCACCGTAAGTCATGTATTTAAAAATACCATCAACGGTTTGCTGAGTACCTGGCGGGCCATATATAACAAGCTCATTATTAGCACTTGTTTGCCACCTTAAGCTAATAATTGCAGGCAAACCACCTGTGTGATCAAAGTGAAGGTGACTTAAAAATATAGCATCCACATCCTTTATATTAAGTCCTGCTTTTGCTAATTGCCCTGCAGTTCCATCACCCGCATCTACTAAATAGGTATTACCATTAACAAGCATCGCATTAGCTGGTTGAGAGTGTTTTGCATTAGGAATAGGGCCTGCCATCGTACCTAGAGTTATCCACTCATTTTTTGTTTCGCTTGCGTTACCGTTAAACGTAAATGCTAAACAGCCTATAGATAGAAATAAATTAAATAAAATACTACTTTTTTTCATTGTGTGTGCTCTCTTAATAGAAGTCATATTTAAATGTAATGCCGTATGTTCTTGGTTTTTCATAGGTTGATACCATGGTGTTGCCACCATTTGCAAATAACTGTGATGTTGCTTTTATCTCTTCGTCAGTTATGTTTCTCACATATGCGAGAATTGACCACTTATCATTTGCTGAAAATAATTGCATAGAAGTGTCTAAGGTAATAACATCTTCAGCACGCTGTGATGGTAAGAAGTCAAAGCCAACCCAACGTTCGTCGCGGTAACGAGCATCAAAAGACACCGATGCCGAATAACCATTATTAAACTCTAAGTAATGGTTAATACTTGCAGTTAAAGAAAGTGATGGCGAGTTTCTGCCTTCCTTACCTGAACAGTTGACATTATATGTGGGCTCCCCATCAGTCATGCTTATTACCGTTGTGTCACAACCAGTCACAACATTTACAGCTTCGTCTGGCGTTTTTTGAAGGTAACTAAACTCTTCAATCTCATTTTTTAGGTATTGAATATTACCTTTGATTCGTGTTGCTTCAGTCAGTTGATAAAGAATATCAACTTCAACGCCTTTAATACTTGATTGACCTATATTTTCAGTAAAGAATGCAGAATTACCATTACCATCAATACCAAAGTGACTTGCCTGTTGATCTTCATAATCCCAAATAAATGCCTCAGCATTGATTTGTAAATAATTATCTAAAAATCTATTTTTAGAACCAAATGTCCATGCATTTATATACTCAGGTAAAAACTCTTCACGACCTGCTGTTGGACTAAACCCTCCTGAACGATAGCCTGTTTCGTAACTAGTGTAGAGTAAATTACTATCAGCAATATCGTATTCTATTGCTGCTCGATACGTTATTTCGTCATTTTCTTGAACACGGTCAATTTGTGTTTGGTTAATGAAAAGCAAGTTTGCACGCAGGTTATCTGGCGCACCAGGAAACAACGGAATTTGGCCATACGGAACAGGACCTCGATTAGCTATAGGAGCTCCCTCTGGCAAATCCGCTGGATCAATAGATGCAATTGTTTCTGCAACAGTTGCACCAACAGGAATAACTGGCGCACCGTCACAATTAGGGATTTCTGGTCCGCCAGGGTAGGCTGGTAAATCTCTAATACATAAATTTAGAAATACATCCGCTTGTCCCTTAAATTCTTTTTTATCTTTGGTCCAACGCACAGCACCAACGAGTCTAAGATCATCAGAGATGTGATATTTACCATGAACAAAAAACGCGGTTGACTTTGTACTGGAGTTTTCAATATCTTGCGTTGATTGCAAGCTGTATTGGTTAAATGAGGCTAGACCATCAACTTTTTCATCAAAGTAAAAGCCACCCATAATTAAATCAAGCGCCCCTACGGTTGTAGAGAAACGAGCTTCTAAACTAGATTGCTGGTGGTTTTCTTGATTAATAGCTGCTTGGAAAGCGGGATTATTAAATAAAACGTCAACCGTATTCTCTCTATAAGCCGGAATAATTGTTAGATCACCCAATGATGTTGCAACGTTTAACTCTGCCGACACCCCCATATACTCGTTGTCTATATAAGGGTCATATAGGGGAGTGATAGAAGTAAATGCTGGCGAGGTTATTTGGCCTGTGTAGTATTCAACTGCAGCTGGTGTACCTGGGCCTGTATGAGGAGCTGATACGTTATCTGGAGCAGGATTGAAGTTGTAACCTGGAATATTTTTTGGGTGGTTATTACTTCCTTGGAGTGGGAATCCGTAACTACCTTCAAATGAAGGTGAATTACCATTGCCTTTTGTTGTTGAGTAATCTGCAGTGACGGTAAGGTTTACATCTTCTGAAAACTCACCAAATAAACGTGCGCGGAATGCGGTATCATCTGTTGCCGCTGTACCATCATCGTTGTAGCCGTCATTTTTAGTTTTGCCAATCGCAAAACGAGCTGCCCAGTCATCGCTTATTGGTAAATTGACAGCACCAGAAGCTGTTATTGTTCCATAGTTAGCAGCACCAATAGAAATATTGCCAAATGTCTCACCAAGTTCAGGTTTTGTTGAAATAACATTGATCGCACCCGCTGTTGCATTTCGGCCATAAAGAGTGCCCTGAGGTCCCTTTAAAACCTCTATACGTTCTACATCTAAAAATGATGCCGTTGTGGCTGTTGGGCGCCCTAAAAATACACCGTCTACGTTAAATGCTAAAGCAGCATCTGTGTATGCATTTACAGCAAAGTTACCAACGCCTCTGACAAAAAATACAGTATTAGAGCCGCCACCAGAGACAACATTGAGTGCAGGTGATATTTTATTAAGCCCTGTTGCATCGGTAACACCGATGCGTGATAGTTCTTTACCTGTTGCGGCATCAATAGGTACAGCCACATCTTGTAAACTTTCTGTTTTTCTAAGTGCTGTAACCGTTATTAACTCAATACCACTATCTGCTTTAGGTTCTGTAGTTTTTTCGGCAGTTTGAGCCGAAATAGCTAAAGGTGCTAAACATGCAGTCAGAATACATGAACGTAAATACGATTTGTTCATAGTTCTATCCTTATAATTGTGTGTGTAAAAGCGTTTTACTAATAACTTGTTAATACAAGTGACGAGATTGCGATGTGTGTGCAACGCAAAAGTAAAGATAAAGTAAAAACTGCATATCAAGTTAATTGATTTTTATGATTGAAGTTACCTATTTCATAGATACATGAGAGAACTAGGCACTCTAGCGAGGAAAGGTGATAAAAAAGGTAATTGCAATTAACTATTTATTTACGTGATACATTCTATCTAAATATTAAATTCTACAATTGGAAACTTTCAACACATAGTGGAGCCTTCGGGTTTGTATTTAATGACCCGACAACACACTAAGCAAAACACACAATAATTAAAGGAAGTTTTTATGAATACTATCTCGCCCACTGTGGCTTCTACTAAACACGGTATTATTTTAATTTTAGCGGCTATTATGCCTGTTATGGCAGTCATCTCCCTTGTTCCTGTGCTGCCTATGTTACTTGAAGAGTTTAAGCATATTAGTGGTTATGAGGTTTTAGTGCCTATTGCTATGACTATTCCTGCACTCTGTGTTGCTGTATTCTCTCCAATTGCGGGTTCTCTTTCTGATAAGTTTGGCAGGAAGTCGCTCCTTATTTTTGCTCTGTTAATATACAGCGCTGTTGGGGTATTACCTTATTTCTTGGAAAGTTTATCTCATATAATAGTATCTCGTATTTTTTTAGGTATTACAGAAGCGGTTATTATGACAATTGCTACCGCATTAATTGCTGACTACTTCATAGGAAAAGAAAGACAAAAATGGATTTCTATACAAATAGCGTCAGTGAGCTTAAGTGCTATTTTTCTCATTGCACTTGGCGGTATGTTGGGTGAAGTATTGGGTTCAAGAGGCCCATTTGTTTTATACTTACTTGCCTTGCCTGTTGCTTTGCTGGTTGCTTTAAACTTATTTGAACCTAAAGTAAGAGCAAATGAGGACAAACAACTCACGGGATTCCCTGTAAAAAAAGTACTGCCTCTATTATTTATAACACTATTTGTTGGTATTATTTTTTATTCTATGATTGTAAAACTAGGTGAAGTACTGTCGATTAGTCAGGCAGTGACGCCCGCTATTATTGGCGGAATAGGAGCTTTAGCAAATATAGGTGTTGCATTAGGTGCATTTTGTTACGGAAAAATTAAGCATATCTCAGGGCCACTTTTATTATGTGTTGGTTTTGGTTTAAGTGCCTTTGGTTACTTTGCAACAGCAGTGTCTTCTTCAATTGTAATTTCATCAATAGCTATTTTTATTGGTTGCTTGGGTTTTGGCTCTTTATTACCAACGACTTTAACATGGGTATTAAAGCTACTCCCTGAAAATGTACGTGGTAAAGGAACTGGGATGTGGACGGGTATGTTCTTTTTAGGTCAGTTTACAGCACCTATTGTTGTAACTTTACTTCAAAAAACATTGGACTCTTTGAGTGCTGTGCTTGTGCTAATTGCTATTTGTTGTGCAATTGCATCGCTGGTCGCTGCACTAAAAAGTAAAGGTGCAAGAGATTTAAAGTGTGATGATACAAATAGGGCACCTGTTTGAACATTCAATGGGCCTAAATTCAATCTCTTAACTCCAATGAATAGAGCTTAATTGTTTCAAGCATTGATTTAGCCGCGATAGATAAAGACGTGATAGGTTTAGAAATAACGCCTACACGTCTTGCAATAATAGGGGAATTTATTTCTCTGCATATTACGCCTGCTTCTAATGCTTGCTCTTTGCAAAGTGCAGGTACAACAGCCACTCCTAAATTATTACTCACCATCCTTATAACAGTCGCTAACTGGTGCGCATCAAATGCAGGGTTGAGTGCAATGTTATGCTGCGAGAGAGTGTCTTCAATTAGCCCTCTGACAGAAGAGGGACTTTGCAGAGTAATTAACTCAAACTTTAGTAGCTCCGACCAACTAATACTATGGCACTTAGCAAGCGGATGAAATTGAGGTAAAACCACAATAAATTGATCTTTATACAGCGGATGAAATACTAAGTCACCATTATGTTTAGGCTCAAATGAAATACCGAGTTCCACCAAGTCAGCATTTACCAAGTCAATAACCGTATCAGATAACACATCGTCCACTGAGAGTTTTATGTTTGGGTACTTTGTATGAAAACGCTTAATTATTTTTGGCAAAATTGAACTGGCAAAAGAGGGCATGGCTGCGATAGATGTATGCCCAAGATCCAGTGTAAATCGCTTTTTCATCTCTCGTTCTGCTGCGTCTATTTGGTTTAATAAGTTTTTAGCGACAGGTAAAAATGCTTTACCTTCTTGGGTGAGTACTAATGTACGTGTTGTGCGAGTTAATAATTTACCGCCCAAGCTCTCTTCTAAATTTTTGATACTTAAACTAAGCGCGGGTTGCGATAAGTGTAATTTAGCTGCGGCTTCTACAAAGCTTAGGCTGGAAGCCACCTGCGTAAATGCCTTCAATTGTTTTATATTCATTTATAAGAAAAACTAATTAATAAAACATAATTATAAAATTAACTATATCTTGCTTTGTTGTCAAACTAATAAACACATTCTTAATTTGGACTTAAACAATGGCTGGATTTAATAAAGTAGTAATTACGTATTCTCAAGCGCTTGAAGGACTTGAAGACGGTATGACCGTTTTAGCTGGTGGCTTTGGCTTATGCGGTATACCAGAGAATTTAATTAAGGAAATACAAAAAAAAGGTACTAAGGGGTTAACGCTTGTGTCGAATAACTGTGGTGTTGATGACTTTGGTTTAGGGTTGCTGCTAGCAAAACGACAAATCAAAAAGATCATTGCGTCTTATGTTGGTGAAAATGCAGAGTTTGAGCGACAAATGATGTCTGGTGAACTGGATGTTGAATTGACACCTCAAGGTACATTAGCCGAAAAAATGCGTGCCGGTGGTGCCGGTATTCCTGCCTTTTTCACCGCAACGGGTTATGGAACTCAGGTTGCACAAGGAAAAGAAGAACGTAACTTTAATGGTAAAACTTACATCTTAGAAGAGTCGATTAAAGGTGATTTTGCCATTGTTAAAGCTTGGAAAGCTGATACATATGGTAATTTAGTTTATCGAAAAACAGCACGTAATTTTAATCCTTTAGTTGCAACAGCTGGCACAGTTACGGTTGTTGAAGTTGAAGAAATTGTTGAAGCAGGGCAATTAGATCCCGATGAAATTCATACCCCTGGGATATATGTGGATCGGGTTATTAAAGGTTCATTTGAAAAACGTATAGAACAACGCACAACTCGTGCTTCACAAGTTTTAGGAGTTTAAAAATGGCTTTATCCCGAGAGCAATTAGCAATGCGTGTTGCGCAAGAACTACAAGATGGATACTACGTAAACTTAGGTATTGGTATTCCAACGCTTGTTGCTAACTATGTGCCTGAAGGCATTGAAGTGATGCTTCAATCAGAAAACGGATTGTTAGGTATGGGGCAATTTCCAACAGAAGATGAACTTGATGCTGATTTAATCAATGCAGGCAAACAAACGGTGACTATGGCAACCGGCGCCTCAATTTTTGATAGTGCAGAGTCGTTTGCCATGATCCGTGGTGGCCATGTTGATTTAACTGTATTAGGTGCCTTTGAAGTAGATGTGAATGGTAATATTGCGTCTTACATGGTCCCCGGGAAGTTAATTAAAGGAATGGGAGGTGCTATGGACTTAGTGGCGGGTGCCGATAACATTATTGTCACTATGACCCATGCATCAAAGCATGGTGAATCAAAGTTATTAGCAAATTGTACACTACCACTAACTGGTAAGGGCTGTATTAAAAAAGTATTAACTGATTTAGCTTTTATAGAAATTAAAGACGGTAAATTTCATTTGTTAGAAAGGGCGCCGAATGTCTCGGTAGAAGATATTCAACGGTTAACAGCAGGTGAGCTTGTTATTCCTGAGCATGTACCCGAAATGGACTTGCCCGAGGTGGTAGCATGAAGGCTGTTATTGTTGCTGCAAAAAGAACCGCAATTGGTGGTTTTGGACAAAGTTTATCAAGCCTATCAGCTATTGAAATAGGTAGTCAGTTACTTAAAACCGTTCTTGATGAAACACCGCAAGTAAAGCCACACATTGAGGAGGTGATTTTAGGGCAGGTGCTAACAGCTGGTTGTGGCCAAAATCCAGCAAGGCAGACAGCACTTAATGCCGGACTACCTATTAATGTGTCTGCTTTTACTATTAATCACGTATGTGGCTCAGGACTAAAAGCGGTGCAATTGGCTGCGCAATCAGTTCTTTGCGGTGATGCTAAAATGGTGGTTGCTGGTGGGCAAGAAAGTATGTCTCAGGCGGCGCACGTATTACCCAATAATAGAGTACCTAAAAAATTAGGTGACTTATCTTTGGTTGATAGCCTGATAAAAGATGGTTTGTGGGATAGTCGCGAAAATATACATATGGGAATTACAGCTGAAAATATAGCTGAAAAATTTGCTGTTTCTAGAGCGGAACAAGATGAATTTGCAGTTCATTCACAGCAAAAAGCAGCAAATGCTATTAGCAGTGGTTTATTCAAAGATGAAATTGCCCCTATTTATATTGCAAAACGTGGAGGCGATATCAAGAGTTTTGATGTTGATGAATCAGTAAAAGCTGATACACAAATTATAAACCTTAGTAAGCTTAGGCCTGCGTTCAAAAAAGACGGTTCAGTTACTGCTGGAAATAGTTCGACTATTAACGACGGCGCAGCGATGGTGGTGGTTACTACAGACGAGTATGCAAAAAAGTTAAACTTACCTATTTTAGCTGTGATTGAAGCTACCGCTTGCGAAGGTGTTGAGCCGCTTTACATGGGCACTGGCCCAATAGCGGCCACGCAGGCTGTGTGTAAAAAAGCGGGCTGGCAAGTGCATGAGATTGATTTAATTGAAGCTAATGAGGCATTTTCGGCTCAAGCTTTGTATGTAAATACTGCGCTGGGGCTAGATAGCAATAAAGTAAATGTTAACGGAGGGGCGGTTGCACTTGGTCATCCAATTGGAGCTTCAGGTTGTCGTATTTTAGTCTCGCTGATATATCAAATGCAGCGAGCTAATAAAACAAAAGGGTTAGCAACACTTTGTATTGGTGGTGGTATGGGCATTGCTATGTTGGTCTCGCGTGAGCGCACAAAGGCTTAATAAGTTTTAATATTTAAAGGCCTCCTTCATTAGCAAGCTTTATATCTTATAGAATATGGCTCCCTCAATATGTAAGAGTGAGTAACACTTCTGTGCATGTTATTTATTTGCGTGCGAAATAACTGTGAGTTTGTTTTTAAGCTCTGTTCGGTGATAGTTTCGATCGTAACCGAGTGTTGCTTGTGCATGCTCACGCATAATTCCTTCAGCACGAGCACCTTGGCGAGAAAGCATTGCATGAAATACGTGGTGATGTTGCTGATGTGCAAATGCAAAGCGTTTAAACTCTTTTTGCATATTATTTTTGTCGATGGCAAGCGCGCTTACCGAGGCAAATGGTAGGTGCTCATTTTTAGATAGTGCAGCCTGGATAGCCAAGTTACCCGACGCTTCAATAATTAGTAGATGAAAACGGCGGTTCATATCATGGTAGGTTGCTAAGTCATCTTCAGTTAGTTCGGCCCCTTCAAATAATAAATCACCACAAGCAAGAAGGGATTGTATTTCATGTTTTTGTTCTTCGTTAAGGCCGTTTTCAGCAGCTTGTCGAGCAGCTAGGCCCTCTAATACTCCTCTTACTTCAATAGCGCCTTCAATTTCAATTGGTGAAACTGAGCGGACTTCGTAGCCACGCCTAGGAAGTTTGGTCAACAAACCTTCTTGTTCAAGTGTTCTAAATGCAATTCTTACAGGCGTTCTTGAAACACCTAGACGTTCAGAAGTAGCAATTTCAACGAGCCTTTCTCCGGTTTTTAGTGCTCCAGTTAAAATCATTTGTCGCAATGTGGTTACTGCATTTTGGCCTGACTTAGTCATAAAAAATTACCTCAATTACTTTTTAAACTGGATCCAATTAGGAATCTACACTGCATATAGTCATTGAAATAGTGTGAATTTACAACTAAAGCGTGACTAAAAGTGCAAAAAAGAAAATTATATGGATCCAATTTACGCATTTTTGTTTTATTTATCTGGATTATTAGTTTATATTGGATCCAATGACAACAAAAACACAACAGGAGATCAAGGTATGGCTAAGCAGACCTTTATTAAAAATACATGGTATGTGGCGGCAATGAGTGATGAAATCAATCACAATAAACCACTCGGCCGAAAAGTGTGTGATCAAAGTATTGCTTTTTATCGTCAGGCGGATGGAAAAGTAGCTGCGGTGCTAGATTTTTGTCCACACCGTGGCGCAGCTTTATCTTTAGGGTATGTTGAGGACGGCTTGCTTGTATGCGGCTATCATGGTCTAAAAATGGGTGAGGACGGTAAAACAAAAGAAATGCCGCTGCAACGTGTGCAGAGATTTCCGTGTATGAAGTCATTTGCAGTTGAGGAGCGCTTTGGCTTTATCTGGGTTTGGCCTGGTGATAAAGAGGCTGCAAATACAGATCTTATCCCACACTTACCTTGGGCTGAAGATGATACTTGGGCCTATGGGGGGGGGTTGTATCATATAAAATGCGACTATCGTTTAATGATCGATAATCTAATGGACTTAACACATGAAACCTACGTTCATGCTAGTAGTATAGGCCAAAAAGAAATTGATGAGTCTCCGGTGCAAACTGAAGTAGAAGGCGATAAAGTTTTTTGTCGCCGTTATATGGAAAATATTATGGCACCGCCATTTTGGCGAACTGCTCTGGAGGGTAATGGGCTTGCATCGGATACACCAGTAGACCGTTGGCAAATTTGTCGCTTTATGCCGCCATCACATGTAATGATTGATGTGGGTGTAGCACATGCTGGTTATGGTGGTTTTGATGCACCAAAGAATAAAAAAGCGAGCAGTACAGTGGTTGATTTTATTACTCCTGAGACTGAAAATACGATGTGGTACTTTTGGGGGATGGCACGTAACTTTAATGCTCAAGACGTTACATTAACTGATAAAATTAGAGAAGGGCAAGGCAGTATTTTCCAAGAAGATTTAGAGGTATTAGAACGTCAGCAGCAAAATCTGAAGAGTTTCCCGCAATTTGATCTTTTAAAGCTTGATATAGATGCCGGTGGTGTTCAGTCGCGACGTATCATTGAGCGTTTAATCGATAAAGAAATAAATGCGAAAAATATATCTACAGACGAGCTACCGCTCCAATCAGTAACATTTTAACAAAGGGAATTAGGATGATTTCAGTTATTGTTAAAAATGTGGTCGTTGAAGCAAAGGCGGTTGTTAGGCTCGTACTTGGATGCGCTGACAATGAGGATTTGCCCCCATTTGAGGCAGGTGCACATATTGATATAAAGCTACCAAATGGTTTGCTTCGTCAATATTCTCTATGTCGGTTACAGTGCGACCCACGTTACTACGAAATTGCAGTATTAAAAGATCCTCAATCTCGTGGTGGATCAGCAGAGATACATAGCCTACAAATAGGCGATAGAGTCGAAGTAAGTGAACCTAAAAATCACTTTTCATTGCTGAATCCAAAGAAAAATACATTACTGATTGCAGGTGGAATAGGGGTTACGCCATTATTAACGATGGCTCAAACATTACATAGTTTAGGGACACCTTTCGCATTTCACTATTGCGCTAAATCTTCTGAAACTGCAGCATTTGTTGAAGCATTAAAATTAGGGTCGTTTAGCGATAAAATAGCGTTTCACTTTAGCCAAGAATTGCAATCGGGTCGTATGGATGTAGAACAGGTGCTAAGTGAGCATATTCATGATACTGACTTGTATATATGTGGCCCTGCTGAGTTTATAACATATGTATTAAATCATGCTTGTTTGCTGGGTTGGTCTGAGGAGAGATTGCATCGAGAGTACTTCGCCGCACCAGTGGTTGCTGAAAATATTTCAGAAGACACGTCATTCACTATAAAAATTGCTAGCTCAGGTAAACAGTTTACTGTAGGCGAAGGGCAGTCTATCTCTCAAGTGCTAGAGGTTAATGGGATATTTATACCAGTTGCGTGTGAATCAGGAGTTTGTGGCACTTGCCAAACTGGTGTAGTGGAAGGCAATCCGGAACATCGCGATGTTTTTTTAACAGACAAAGAAAAAGCACAAGGCAAGTTGATTATGCCGTGTTGTTCAAGAGCAAAAACAGGGTCCATAACACTCGATTTATAAATACACTTACACGTATAAAACGATTTATAATTACTTTTATACGTGTAACCCGTATCAGCAACGCATAATTTAGGCTTTCCCACGAAATGCCGAGATACAGCTTGCTAGAATTACAAAGCCTAAAGACACGTTAAACGCGAGTGAAATTGTACTCATTAAAGCATGACTATGTTGCGCTGAAAACGTGCTGTCCCCTAAGTAATAATGCACAATTAAATTTACCAAGCTCATTCCAAATAAATTACCAATTGTTCGTGATAAATTCATGGAAGAAGAGGCTACGCCTAACTCATTCTTATCTACAGCACCCATAATTGCATTATTGTTAGGCGTTGAGAATAAGCCAAAGCCAATACCTAACAATAACAGTGAGCCACTAATGTATGTGATACTTGAGTCCATAGATAACAGTGATAGTAAAAAAAAGCTGACCATAACAATTATACAGCCAAATGTAGCTATTATGCGTGGCTGTAATTTATCTGAAAGTTTACCGGACAATGGTGCCATAATGGCCATAGAAACCGCTTGCAGTAACACGATTTGGCCAGCATGAGAAGGACTTAACCCTTTAATATACTGCAGATATAAGCTTAACAAAAAAGCCAATGAAAAATTACTGGCGTACATTAAAAACGATGTAGACAGCGATAAGCTAAATACTCTGCTTTCTAAGAACATTTGTACTCTGATTAGTGGTCGCCTGCTTTTACTTTGGTGAATAATAAATAATCCTAAGCTTATTACCGAAAGTAATGTTAAACCCCATCCAGTCATAGTGGGTAAATCACTGAGTCCTAATACTAAACATATTGCAAAGAGTGAGAAAAGCGCAGTACCCCACCAGTCAAACGAGGATTTTTTATCGTTTTTCCACTCACCATGTAAAAAAAGTTTAATAGCAAGTAGTAGCAGAAGGACAAGCGGAATTTGAGAGTAAAATACAGCCCGCCATCCCCATATTTCGGTGAGCCAACCGCCTATTGCAGGGGCTGCACTTAAGCCTATATACACACACGCTGCAGAGGTGCCCAGTGCCATGCCTCTTTTATTATTTGGCGTAATAGAAGTAATAATTGCAACACCAATACCAAAAATCATGGCACCTGCAGCGCCTTGTACAAAACGCCAAAAAAGTACCCATTCAATTGATGACGCAATAGCACACATCAGTGATGCTAGTGCATTTAGGCCTAAACCAAATGCATATACTCGTTTTCGACCATAGTTATCGGCTATTTTCCCGCAAGGCAGCATAAATATCACGCTACTAAGTAAGTAAAGGGTCGGCATCCAACCAATCATTTTAGCGCTTGCTTGTAAATCCTCGGCAAGATTTGGAATAGCTATGTTGACGCCGGCCATGCCGAGAGGTCCGATAATAGATCCGCTGCATACAATTATAAGCGCGATGTTAGTAATAGGGAGTTTAAACAAATATGATCCTTAAACGCATAGACTATAAAAATAATAAAAGGTGGTGTTTGAGAACATGGGTTTTTTAATGCGTTTATTATTGCTAATAGCAACAGAGGTAGCAAGCTGGTCTACTAAGTATCTACGTAATTTTTAATTAGCGTATTTTTGGTCCAATATGATGAGGTATTACTTTGTAGGCCATTGAAAAAGTAATACCTCAGTTTGAGTTAATATAATTAAAACAAGCCTTTAAGCTTCACATAAGCGCTTAATTATTCGCCTAGCGTGATTTGCACCGGTATCAACATGGATATCAATCATAGGTTGCCCTTTAAAGTGCTTCATTGATTTGTGTTGCGCTTCAATAACCACTTTGTCTTCATTGAACGTGTAACGAGTTTGTTCTACTACTTTTTGTTTTACGTTTTCAATATCAGTTGTTGGGTTTGTTGATATAGTCCAAAAATAATGACATGTTTCTTCTGTCTCTGGAGTTATGCAATGTAAGCCACGCATATGAAAGCCGCCACGGTTAGGGTTAGTTACCGATTCACTGTTTGCGTCAATACCGCCAGTCCATATCCTTAAATGTGATGGATAGAATTCAATTTCTTGCCAGCGATCTATTTTATCTTTAAATGGATAAGCAGCTGTATATGTTGGTGGCGGGGTTGAATTTGGCATGTAACGTTTTACGGTCACTTTATCACCTATAGCTTCTACATCCATTTGTGCATGCATATGCGTTTTAGCGTCACCACCAATCGTTTTAAGGTGTACGTAACCTAAGTGGCTAAGATCAAGTAAATTGTCATGTATGAGTTGAAATGGTGCTTGGTAGTGATATACATCACCATCGTAAACATATTTTTCGTCAGAATGATAAAGATAGCGAGGTGGGTCTTGATCAGGGGTTGAGCCTTGCTCTGAACCAAACCAAATCCAAATTAAATCATCTTGCTCTTTAAGTGTAAAAGGCGTTACTTTTGCTTTTCTTGGAACTTTTTTTTGCCCTGGTACTTCAAGACATTGGCCTTGGCCATTAAATAATAGACCATGATAACCGCATCTTAATCCTTCTTTTTCAAGTGTTCCCATCGATAAAGGTAGTTGGCGATGGCAACAACGATCTTCAAGTGCGCTAGCATGGCCTTGTGCATCTCTAAATAAAACTATAGGGGTGTTTAATAAAGTGCGAGCTAGTGGCTTGTCGGTTAACTCTTTGCTTAGTGCTGCTAAGTACCACATGTTAAGAGGAAAGGGGGTTTTAGTGTCCGAATTAGTTTGTGTATGTGTGGTCATAAGTGTCTCGTGTAAAGTCTAGTGTTAAAATTTTCTCTATAAATCTAGCGTTAGAGAGTCGCTTAACGCTCTTGAACAACAGGGTGTGAACCTATCGTTTTTTGCCTTTTCATCAGCAGTAAAGAATTCATCTCTGTGGTCGGGTATACCGCATGTCACAGAGGTAACGCATGTCCCGCAAATTCCCATTTCGCATGATACGTCTAACTCAATACCCGCATCTTCCATTGCTTCTAATGCGGTTTGCTCTGCAGAAACATCAATTTCTAAGCCTGAACGGCTCAAAATGAGCTTAAACGGAATATCTTCAGTACCTTCTGCTTTAGGTTCAGCTTTAAAATTTTCTTTGTGTAAGTACTCGTCTTTCCAGTTATTTGATTTTGCACTGTCAAAAATATATTCCATATAAGCTGCTGGGCCACAAGTGTATAAATGCGTATTCGTTTTAAATTCACCAATAAGTTCTTTGGCATCTTTTTTTGGCTGGGTTGAAAAGTGAAAAAATACCTTTTCAGAAAATGAACACTCTAGCAATTCTTGATAAAAAGCAGCCTCTACGGGGGATTTAGCATGATAATGAAGCTCAAAATCAACGCCGTTAATATCAAGCTCTCTTGCCATTGAGATTATCGGAGTAATGCCTATACCGCCTGCGAATAATAGTGCTTTATTATGAGTTGAATTGAGTGCAAAGAGGTTGCGAGGATCAGAAATTGATAATGTATCACCGACTTGCACATCAGAGTGAAGTGCAATTGAGCCTCCTCGTGAATTGGCATCTTTTAATACAGCTATTTTATAAAACTCATCGGATTGAGGATGGCTGATAAGTGAGTACTGACGAGTTATTTTATCATTAAGCACCACATCAATGTGGCTACCCGCATCAAATTTAGGTAAAGCTTGCCCATTTATAGGTATTAGCTCAAAACTGACAATATTAGGTGTTTCAACCTTTTTACTGCGTACGTTTACTGAAAACATAAAGTTCCTAATGTTTGTTACTTTATGTTTATAATGTTGAATTATAGTTGAGGTGTCAACTATAATTTGGGTGTAGAGATTAACTTAGTGTTAACGTTATGAATGTAAAACTCTTTGCTCGTAATAAGCAATGATCATAAATAGTTTTAATCTCAAGATTTACCTAGTAAAATTTATTTATACCTAAAAATTGGAAAAACCAATGCCTTCTAAACCCAAAGAACCTAGTGCTAAGCAGCTAGATCTTGAACGATATATACCTGCGCTTGTAAATTTTCTTTCTAATAAACTCTCAAGTGGTGCATCTGTATGCTATCGAAAAAACTTTAATGTAGGCGTTATTGAGTGGCGTGTATTAGCAATGCTCAAGGTGGAATCAAATATTTCTGCAAATCGCATCTGTCAGGTCATTGGTTTAGATAAAGCCGCTGTGAGTCGAGCTTTAAAACAATTACAAACGTTAGGCCATATTAGCTTTATAAAAAATGCTAAAGATGGTCGTTCATCATTAGCAAAGCTGACGGAAAAAGGTGAAAAGTTACATGATAAAATTCTCTATGTAGCTTTAGAGCGAGAAAGATTGTTATTACAAGGGGTTTCACAAAAAGAGCTTGATACACTTATTGAGGTATTGTTAAAACTAAATAAAAACATTAAGCAAGTAAATGAGTTTAAGGTAAGTAATACCACATAGGGATTCTTCCTCAAACTGTTGAAAGGTAATTGTTTAAATTTTTTGTTGCTCAATCTAAACTACTGTAAAGTTATACACTTGCTAAGAAGTGGTCTATTTTAACTGAAAATAGCTTTAGGCGTTCAGATATTGTTTTAGGAACAACTCGATGAAAAGCATAATATTTAGGACGGTTTTTTGGATTTGGCTCTAGTTAGTTCTAAATTTTGAATACAAAATAATAAAAACTTAGAATTTAAATTCAGCTTAAAAATTATATAGATAGATTATTTAGGTTTTTAACCGTTTAAAATGTATAGTTTAATTGGTACGACTGAGTGGATTCGAGTTACTGCCCCTTGGACCGGTGGTCAAGATTAGGTAGTGCTCTTTCCTTCAATTATACGTTTATTAATGTTGGTACGACTGAATGGATTCGAGTTACTGACCCTTGGACCGGGTGATCAAGAGTAGGTAGTGCTTTTTCCTTCAGATATACTTTTATTTATTTATTTATTTTACTTAAATGTTGGTACGACTGAGTGGATTCGAACTGCTGACCTTTGGACCGGGTGATCAAGAGTAG
Organism: Pseudoalteromonas sp. SG43-5; assembly: GCF_014164345.1. Lineage (NCBI taxonomy): Bacteria > Pseudomonadati > Pseudomonadota > Gammaproteobacteria > Alteromonadales > Pseudoalteromonadaceae > Pseudoalteromonas > Pseudoalteromonas sp. SG43-5. Next base: position 9,616 of record NZ_JACJFA010000022.1, on the reverse strand, counting down.
GTAGTGCTTATTCTTCGGTATTTTTAGTTTTTTTTTATTACTTTGAAGTGGTACGACTGAGTGGATTCGAACCACCGACCCCTACCATGTCAAGGTAGTGCTCTAACCAACTGAGCTACAGTCGTACAATTTTTGAGGTTTTACTTAAATGTTGGTACGACTGAGTGGATTAGAACTACTGACCTTTGGACCGGGTGATCAAGAGTAGGTAGTGCTTTTTCCTTCAATTATACTTTTTTAAATGTTGGTACGACTGAGTGGATTCGAACTACTGACCTTTGGACCGGGTGATCAAGAGTAGGTAGTGCTTTTTCCTTCAATTATACTTTTTTAAACGTTGGTACGACTGAGTGGATTCGAACCACCGACCCCTACCATGTCAAGGTAGTGCTCTAACCAACTGAGCTACAGTCGTATTACTTTATTTAAGTAAGTGTTAATTGCTTAACAACGGCGGCTAATATATAGCGTGGCGGTTGGTGAATCAAGCAAGTTTGTTGTTTTTAAGTTTATTTGCCGTTTTTTTATTCATATTGGGCTTATTTCACACGTTTTATAAAAACCTTGCCACCAAACCACATGTTTTTTAGCTGAGCTTTTAAGTAAGTTCAGTAAGTTACTTGTTGAGCCCGTTTTTACTAAGTTATTAATTTGAGGGCTTGAGATACTTTCGTTAAACCAAAGCTCTTTATAAAGCGGTTGTAGTACCTCTAGATAACCAGTTAATTGCGCTTGATAGGGCTGAATTTCTTTTAGGTAAAACTTTTGAAATATGTTGCTTATGATTTTTGCGTTTTTATTATTTTTACCCTCTGGACATAGCGTATTAAAGTTTAGTGTTTGTACAAACTGTGTAGCGTTGTTATTTAACACGACCTGCCTACGGACTGATTGAATGAGTGCTTGGTTAAATTGAAATTTATTAAGCTGCTCGAGTGCGCTAAAAATAGAGTCGCTATTAATTGTACTAAATTCTTTAGCCTTAATTTGCTGCTTAATGAGTGCAAGTTGCTTTAGCGCAAATATGGTATCGCGAAAACCAGCGGGTTCAGTAGTTAGCTCGTTTGAGGTGAGTTGCCAGGTACGATTTAACTCAGGTTCTTTAAATAACATGGTATTAAAAAAGTACATTAGGTGTGTTTCTTTATAGTTTTTGGCTGCGAGTATTTTTGTGTAACTAGGGCTATTTTTATCAAGCGTATTTAAGCAAACCTGCGCACTTTTAATAAAGTTTATTTGATATTTAAATTGCCCAGCAGCGCTGGCTGTTTTTCCTAATTGGTTATTGTGCTCACTTATAAGCACGTTAAGCTTACATTGGCTAATGCCTGCAAGCTCCACAATACTCAGTGTTAAGTCACTTTGTGCTATTGGGGGAGGCTGCAGTAAAGGGAGTTGCTTGAGTGGCGCAGGCTCTGTGGTGCTTGCATTAACTGTGCTACTTAAGCGTTCAATATAAGTAGCGTTTACAGTACTTTGTGGTTTGTTGCAGCCTGTAAGCATTAAAAAACACATTACCAGCAAAGCAGCTGGTAATGTTTTAAGGCTGAGTTTATTAGTTTTGATTGAGTGAATCACTGTTAACAAATTCATATTTTAGACGCTTTCTTACTGTTAGCATTAATAAAATAGCAGCGACACTAAGGCCTACTATTATTCCAACCCAAAAGCCATGCGGCCCCATAGCTGGCACAATTATGTCTGTTCTTGCCAATACGTAACCTAAACAAAAGCCGATTAACCAATACGATATAAACGTAATATACGATATAGGCGTGGTGTATTTTAACCCACGAAGCATGCCATTTGCAGCAACCTGTAATGCATCGGGTAACTGGTAGACACACGCTAGTATCATAATTGATGAAGCCAGAGCCATTACTGCGGGACTGTCGGTATAAAGTTGGCTAATTAAATCACGACCTGTAAAAGTCATAAGTGCCAAAAATAGTGCAATTACAATAGCTAATATGTAACTAGTCGATACGGCAACTTTTAACTGCTGTAAATTATTTTGACCATATAGATTACCAATACGAATACTTATAGCGATAGAGAGGCTCAGTGGCATCATAAACAGCAATGTAGTTACACTCGCTGCTATTTGGTGCCCCGATACTGCCACTGCTCCTAAATGCGCAATAAATAGCGGTATACACGCAAATAAAGTGACTTCAAAAAAGGTGGCAAGTGAAATTGGTATACCTAGCTTAGTAATAATACCAATGGTAGTGAAATTAGGTTTTTCGAATGATGAAAGAAGGCCTCTAGCATCTACCTTTTTACTCATTCGGCAGTAAGTGACTTGTGCTATTGCCATAACAGTTAAAACAATTGCTGTGGCAATGCCACAGCCTGCGCCGCCATAAGCAGGAAAACCAAATAAGCCATTTATGAAAATATAATTTACTGGAATATTAACGGCTAAACCTAATAGGCTTATATAAAAGGCGGGTTTGGTCATCCCCATGCCCTCGGTAACGTTTCTGTATACTGTAAAAATTAAAAATCCAAACACACCCCATTTCACAAAATGGATGTAGTCAATGGCAAGGTTTGCAATAGCAGGCGTTGTATCGAGCTTTAAAATAATGGCATCTGCTAAATGGGCAATACCAAAACCTGTAAAGCTTAAAATAGCGGTTAAATAAAGCGCTTGTTGAAAATAGTGGCTAATGCCTTTGCGGTCATCGCTGCCCGAAAACTGCGCAATAATACCAGTAAGCGCTAATAAAATACCTTGCAGAGCAAGTAATAATGGGTTCCATATTCCTGTTGCAATAGAAAGTGCAGCTAAGTCAGTAGGGCTAACTTGGCCGGCCATAATTGTGTCGACTACCGACATTAAAATAAGTGTAACTTGTGCTAAAAAAACGGGTAAGGCTAGGGAAAGTAAACGCTTGGCTTCCCAATTGCAAAAGGTCATAAAAAAAGCTATTAAATAAAACAGGCGGCAATTGTAATCTATTGCGTTTCAAATAAAAATCACAGTAGTGAATGATTTTATGAGTTGATACGTTAAACTAGCACTTTGTAATAATTTTAAGTGATTTTATGTTTACAGGAATAGTGCAAACACAAGCAACAGTGGTCTCTAAAACTCAAGCTGATGGTGTGTTACGCTTAGTTGTATCGGTGAGCGATGAGTACGTTAAGCATTTAGATTTAGGCGCAAGTATTGCTATTAATGGCTGTTGTTTAACGGTTGTGCAAGTTGAGCTAAGTAATCATGATGTGGTGGCGCAAGTGCATTTTGATGTGATTGACGAAACTCTAAAGTTAACTAATTTAGGCTTGCTTGAGCTAGGTAGTTTAGTAAATTACGAACGCTCTGTTACGTTTGGTACTGAGCTAGGTGGGCATATAGTGTCTGGGCATATTCATTGTACGTCACAAATCTCTCAAATAGTGAAACTTGAGAATAACTGTAAAATACAATTAAGCTTGCCAAAAGAGTGGAAAAAGTATGTGTTATATAAAGGCTTTGTTGCTATAAATGGCGCAAGCTTAACCGTAGGCGAAGTTGATGAACAAGGTTTTTGGATACACCTAATTCCCGAAACGCTCGCCATTACAAACATTGGTGCAGCGCAAGTGGGTGACAAGTTTAATATTGAAGTTGATCAGCAAACTTACACTATTGTAAATACGGTAGAGAACTACTTACGCCATCAGGCTTAAGTTAAAATATTTGTTCGTCGTCACTGTCTACGTGTAGCTCCAATTTATTATTAGCATGGTCTATATGCATATTTAAATGAATTGGGTTACAGCAGGCAGTGCAATCTTCTATATAGTCTTGATCGCCGCTGCTTGCGTCTAAGTCTAGATGTATGTGGTGTCCGCAGTGTGGGCACGTTATTCGTTGTGATAAAAAATCTTTCATAATCACTCCAGTTATAAATAATTAAGTTAGGTTCAACTTAATCGCTTACAGATGAACGTCTACTTACTCATTAAATATAGTGCTCAAATGCAGCTTATGACATTTATTTTATACCTTCAAATACCAGCTTTTCTATATGTTGTTTAGCTTCAGTAAGATAGTGACCGGCAAAGATGTTGGCATGATTTAAAATGGGGTATAGCTGGTATATTAACTTACGTTTTTCGTAATTTTGAGAAAGCGGGTAGTGCGCGTTATAGGCGCTATAAAAGTCTTTAGGCAGTGGGGCAAATAGTTCGCTCATTGCAATATCCACTTCCCGATCACCATAATAACAAGCCGGGTTAAATATTGTTGGTTCTGCTTTTAAAAATCCCATATTGCCACGCCAAAAATCGCCATGCAGTAATGAAGGTTGTACTTGATGGCTATGTAGTTGCTCTTTTACGGTATTAATTAAGCGTTCGGGCTCAATAAAGTTAATGCCTTTTTCAGCGAGTAGTTGTAATTGCCACCCTATACGCTCTTCGGCGTAAAATACATCCCACTTTTTGTGCCAGCGGTTTGGCTGTATGGTTGTGGCTAGATAATTATCTACATCAAAACCAAACATAGCTTGGTCATGTTTTTGATGCATTTTAGCGAGGTTACGCCCCATATTAGTCCACGTGTCGTGGGGTTGTTTATCTAAAACGAGCCATTGTAAAACAATAAACGAAAACTCTATATTTGCACCAGTTGTAATACATTCAGGTACTTTAAAATTACTATTTTGCGCCAAAAGCTTTAAGCCAATAAATTCACTTTCTAAACGCTCGAGCTCGCTTTTTAGTGCTATTTTAACGAGGTAGTTATGCGTACCATTGGTAATATGAAATAGTTTGTCGGTGTTTGTACTTTGTAACTGGCGTTTGTAGGTGTGCTTAAAGTCAAAATTGATGGCTCGGCTGATGTGCTCATTTACTGTTTTCCACATAACAATTGCTCGCCTTTTAAACAGATACTTAAACTATGGCAAAAAGGTATTAATTTAACAATCTAAACGTTGTAAAATTAACGGCTATATTGAATAAAATTACACTTACTGTAGTGGAGTTAAAATGAACAAAAGTTTAATAACCAATTTGCTAGCGGGTTTATGTGTTGTTGTAGGTTTTATGTTTAACCAAGCAATTGTGTTGTCTGTTGGTTTATTTGCACTTTCTGGCGCGGTAACTAATTTATTAGCTATTCATATGTTATTCGAAAAAGTCCCGTTTTTATATGGTTCTGGTGTTATAGCGCTTAAGTTTGAAAGCTTTAAAGTCGCTATACGAAACCTGATATTAACGGAGTTTTTTTCAGAGCAAAAAATTAATAATTTACTCAATAAAGCGCAGCCCAATATCGACTTTGAGCCAATAATTAGCAATGTTGATCTAAACCCTGCATTCGACAATTTGTTAGAGGTAATAGAGCAGTCTCAGTTTGGTAGTATGCTAGGAATGTTTGGCGGTACAGCGGCAATAGAGCCGATGCGTGAAAAGTTTATTGAAAAAATGCAATTGTCGCTTAGTGAGATTTCTCAAACTGACGACTTTAAAGCATTAGTAAGCCAAACACTTTCACAAGGTAATAGCGCAGAAAGCCTACATAAAACGGTGCTTAAACTAGTTGATGAGCGCTTAGATGAGCTTACTCCTAAAATGGTTAAAGAGATTATTCAGACCATGATCCGCGAGCACCTAGGCTGGCTTGTAGTATGGGGCGGTGTGTTTGGTGGTTTATTTGGTTTAATAGCGGCCGTTATTTAAATCTAGCGACTAATAAAAAACTTAATCATTCGATAGCATTAAATAGTGTACTTACTGCGTTAAAAATTATTTGTATAGAATAACTACACGTTGTTATTTGTGCCTGTTATTGCACTATTTTCTTAGTGAAATAATAGAGCACTAATTTAATGCAATTGGTATAACTTATTTTTTCAGGCTGTTATTATCGCCCCCATAATTTAGTCGTGTTTTTTTAGGAGCAACGGTGAGCAAAACGTTAGCCAGTTATTATCAGCAAGCATACGCGTGCGATCAGCAGCATTTTAATCAGTGTTTTTATTGTGGCTGTGAAGCGACAGAGCGCGATCATTGTCCGCCACTACATATGCTACAAAGTATCGTTGATTTAGGTGAAGAGGCTGACTTTATCTCTATCCCTGCGTGTTATGAGTGCCACGCACTTTTACATAACGAAAGACTGATGACGATTGATGAGCGCTTTACCAAGCTTAAAAAAAAGCTCTCAAATAAATATGCTAAACCACTGCGCGTTTATAACATGTGGGAAGAAAGCGAACTTGGCGACATGAGCGACGAGTTTGCCCATAGTATTCAAGCGGGTATGAAATTAGGAAAAGAAGCCGCTGAGCGTTTAGCCTTTACGGGTTTTAGCTATGCCACAGAAGATGCCAAAGTAGCAGTGCGCGAAAAAACAAAAGAGTTTGATGTAGAAGGCATGATATTTACCGACTTTAAAGAGGCGTTAAATTACTGCATTAACGATTTAAATGTTCAAAAAAGCGACTTTTATAAAATTTTGGTTGAAGACTATCAAGGCGATTTTAATAAAGCATTGAGCCAGTATCGTCATCGTCATGACAAAGTAACTGCGGCTAAAGATGGTAATACACTTATTAAAGATTTTTCTAAGCTACATAAGCAAAACTCTGATTTTGTAACGCGTACGGTTAAGCACTTTATTAGTAAAGATCCTTCGCTTACCACCGAAGGTGCGCTTGAAAAGCTATATAACAATTATATAAAGAAATAATTACAGAAATTCATCTTAATTAACTGCGTTTTCACCTGTTTTTTTGGCTTTATTCCTTAGCTTTCGCTAAAGTAGCAAAAAAACAGGAGATCCAAACAACATGCAAAAATTTGCACCTTCTTTATTAGCGGTTGGCTTAGCTGCTGCACTTGTAGGCTGCCAAGAAAACGGCCCACAAGACGATAAAATAACAATTAACAAAAATCCTTACCCAAGTACTTATCAGCCACTTTCTACATCAAGCACTCTTATTACAAATGCAACAGTACTTACCGGTACTGGTGAGCGTTTAGATGAGGCTGATGTATTACTTGTTGATGGTAAAGTACAACAAGTCGGTAAAGACTTAACAGCCACTGCTGATATTACAATTGATGCACAAGGAAAATGGGTAACACCGGGTATTATTGATGTACATTCACATTTAGGCGCATACCCAAGTCCGTCGGTCGAGTCGCATCAAGATGGTAACGAAATGACCAGCCCTAACACTGCAGAAGTGTGGGTCGAGCATTCTGTTTGGCCACAAGATCCAGGCTTTAATCGTGCACGCGAAGGCGGCATTACTTCTCTACAAATTTTACCAGGCTCAGCTAACTTATTTGGTGGACGCGGCGTTACGCTTAAAAACGTACCAGCGCACACTATGCAAGGGATGAAATTTCCAGAGGCGCCGTATGGTTTAAAAATGGCGTGTGGTGAAAACCCTAAACGTGTTTATGGTCGTCAAGGTGTATTGCCTTCAACCCGTATGGGTAATATGGCTGGTTACCGTATGGCATGGGCTGAAGCCGCTGAGTACAAACGTGCATGGGATAAATACGATGCCGATTATGAAGCCGGTTTAAACCCAGAAGCGCCAGTACGTGATATTAAACACGATACGCTTCGCGGTGTGCTTGAAGGCGAAGTACGTATTCATAATCATTGTTATAAAGCTGAAGAAATGGCAATGATGATTGACCTGTCAAAAGAATTTGGTTACCACGCAGGTACTTTTCATCACGGTGTAGAAGCATATAAAATTGCTGACTTACTTGCGCAAAATGGTTCGTGTGCTGCACTTTGGCCAGACTGGTGGGGCTTTAAAATGGAAGCCTACGACATGGTTCAAGAAAACGTAGCTATTGTTGATGCGGTTAAAAACTCGTGTGCAGTTGTTCACTCAGATTCAGATACTACTATTCAGCGTTTAAACCAAGAAGCGGGCAAGGTGATGTACCGAGCTAACGAAAATGGTTTTGATATTTCTGAGCAACACGCTATTAAATGGATCACGTCTAACGCTGCTAAATCGCTAGGTATTGATGACAAAACAGGTTCACTAGAAGCGGGTAAGCAGGGCGATGTTGTTATTTGGAATCAAAGCCCATTTAGTGTCTATGCTAAAGCTGAACAAGTGTTTGTTGATGGTGCAAAGGTTTACGATAGAAACGACAGCGCGTACCAAGCAACAAGTGATTTTATGTTAGGTCAACAATAAGGAGCACCCAGAATGAAAAATTTATCACGTTCGTTTTCGCTTTCTCTGGTTGCTGCAGGATTATTAGCATCTGGTGCTGTAAGCGCACAATCGCTAGCAATTATTAATGCAACATTGCATACGTCTTCTGATCAAGGTGTATTAGAAGCGGCAAGCATAGTAATGACAGATGGTAAAATCACAGCGATTAACCCAACTGAAATTAAAGTAGATCAAATTATTGATGCAAAAGGGCAAATTGTAACTCCTGGCTTTATAGCAAGTATTAATCAACTTGGTTTAGTTGAAGTAAGTGCAGTTGCAGGCTCTCGCGATGCAGGTGAGGAAAAAGCCGGTATTGATTTTGATGTAAGCCTTGCTTACAACGCACATTCAAGCTTAATTCCTTACGCTCGTAAAGGCGGCGTAACACGCGATGTAATTACTCCTCATGGCGGCGATAGCATTTTTTCAGGCCTTGCGAGTGTTGTTGATTTAAGTGGTAGTTTTGACAGTGACATGCAAAAACAAGCGGCTTTAATTGTTTACTTAGGTGAGCGTAGTAAAGGCTCACGTGCTTTTACTTTGCAAACACTTATTAATAAGCTTGATGAGCACAAAAATAAAGCTGGTAAAAAAGCGAAAAAAGATGACGACAAGCCAAGTACTGAAGATAAAGTAATGGCTAAAGTACTCAGTGGTGAAATGCCATTAGTGGTTGGCGTTTCGCGTGCGGCGGATATTATTGAGCTAATTAAAGTAAAAGAGCAATTTGGTATTAACCTAGTACTTAACGGTGCGCAAGATGCTGTTGTAGTAAAAGAGCGCGTTGCTAAAGCAAATATTCCAGTGATTATTAGTGCAATGGATAGCTTACCAGGAAGCTTTGATTCGCTTCATGCGAGTTTAGATAATGCTAGTGTGCTTGAAAAAGCAGGCGTTAAAGTATTATTAACGGTAGGTGGCGATGCAAGTCACAATATTTATCAGCTGCGTTTTGATGCTGGTAATGCTGTGTCTTATGGTATGAGCCAAGAAGGTGCGTTAAAAGCGCTAACATCAAACGTTGCTGATGTATTTGGCATTAATGCAGGTAGCCTTGAAGTTGGCAAAGCTGCTGATGTAGTAATATGGAGTAATGACCCGTTTGAGTTAAGCAGCCATGTAAGCAAAATGTTTATAAATGGCGTTGAGGTATCTACACAATCTCGTCAAGATAAACTGCGTGACCGCTATACGACAGATTCAAAAATGCCACGTGCTTATACCAACCCGCAATAATACTTAATCAATTTGAGGGATTAAATCTGACGGTAACTGCGTTAAAAATTTCTGATATAGAGCAACTAAATAACGAAATTTTTGCCTTGTTATCGACAAGATTTTCTTGCCTCAAAGTTGATCACTTAATTAAGCGAATTGGTATGATACTAAATAATTAAATAATTAAATAATTAAATAAT
>NZ_JACJFA010000021.1:0-55309 GCF_014164345.1 Pseudoalteromonas sp. SG43-5 | reverse complement strand
AGTATGTTCGTTAATCATAATGTGCCCTCAAACAAGATTTGAAGATCTGATCATGACATTGAGATTTAGTTCAAAAAAATCCCCGCTAATTTCTTAGCAGGGATTTGTGTATAAGAGACAGCTAATTAGCGCCTTTTTGATTATTGTTTAATTTTTATAATTGCCACTCTCTGGCTATCAGCTCACTTGGTTGACTCGTTAACCACTCTTGCGGGCGTAAGTAATACTGATATAGGTTAGCTTCTGGGCTACTTGGCTCTGGTTTATAGTTATATTCCCAGCGTGCAAGTGGTGGCATAGACATTAATATAGACTCAGTGCGCCCGCCACTTTGTAATCCAAATAAAGTGCCCCTATCCCATACTAAATTAAACTCAACGTAGCGCCCGCGACGATAAAGCTGAAAATCACGTTGTTGCTCTGTGTATTCGTCATTTTTGCGACGTTCAATAATAGGTAAATAGGCATCTAAAAATCCATTACCCACCGATTGCATAAACGCAAAACTCTTTTCAAAACCAAGTTCGTTTAAATCGTCAAAGAATAAACCGCCTACTCCGCGAGTCTCATCTCTGTGCTTTAAATAAAAGTACTCGTCGCACCAGGTTTTGTATTTTGGATAAACGTCGCTGCCAAAAGGCGCACAAATGTCGTGAGCAACTTGATGCCAATGTTGTACGTCTTCTAATACTGGATAAAAAGGAGTGAGATCAAACCCGCCACCAAACCACCATATTGGCTCTTCGCCTTCTTTTTCGGCTATAAAAAAGCGCACATTGGCATGACTTGTTGGTACATGAGGGTTTTTAGGGTGAATAACTAACGACACACCACACGCATGAAAGCTGCGCCCTGCAAGCTCTGGTCTGTGCGCTGTTGCCGAACCAGGCATTGAAGCGCCAAATACATGAGAGTAATTAACTCCGCCTTGCTCTATTACAGTGCCATTAGTGGTTACGCGTGTACGACCACCACCGCCTTCTGCTCGCTGCCAGTTATCTTCTATAAATTTAGCACTGCCATCTGCAGCCTCCAAACCTTGGCAAATAGTGTCTTGCAAAGCCATAAAGTATGCTTTTACTTGATTTAATAATTCGCTTTGCATATTAACCTCTAAATATTTTGCCAGTCATGGCGTCTTTTATTGTGCTTGGTTGAGTATTACCACCTAACGGCTCGTCAACGTAAAAGCCAACTTGTTCTGCAAATTGCGCTTTGGCTTGCTCAATACTAATTACCGTTTCTTGACCGGTTAAGTTTGCACTGGTTGATACTAATGGCTTACCAAACTCTTGGCACAAACGCTTTACTGTTGGATGGTTTGTTACTCTTACCGCGATGGTATCAAACTGCCCTGTGAGCCATTTAGGCGTATTTTTAGATGCAGGCATAACCCATGTAATTGCAGCAGGCCAACTCGAAAAAATATCAGCGCGTTTATCCATTGGTATTTTTGCATCATCTACGTATTTTAATAATTGTCCGTAGTTATCAGCGATTAAAATAAGCCCTTTTTCAACCGGGCGCTGCTTAATAGCTAATAGTGCCTCAACGGCTTGTTGATTATCTGGATCACAACCTAAACCATATACAGCTTCTGTTGGGTATAAAATAACTTCGCCTTGCGTTAAGCATGTTATTGCAGTGGGCGTATTTGAAAGGTCTGACAAAGTAGTCTCCAGATATAATTAAACGTTATTCAGTTGGGGTGAGCTTATGCATGCAGCTTTTTTGTGGGCATTGCAATAATATGCCGTTTGCCATATTTCTTTCTATGACGATAGGCCAGTCACATTCAGGACACGGATGTTCAACCGGTTTATTATTAAGCGTGTATTTACAACTTGGGTAGCAATCACAAGAATAAAATACTTTACCAAACTTATTACTGCGCGCGACTAAATGACCTTTTTTGCATTTAGGGCAACTAGGCAAAGTATCTTCGCTTTGCTTTTCTTCATTTTCGTTAGCAATGTAATGACACTCTGGATAGCCCGTACACCCAATAAACATACCATAGCGGCCATTTTTAACCACCAGCGGTTTGCTACACTCAGGACATGCTGAATCTTCTAATATTTTGATTTCGTTACTGTCGTGATGTGCCAGCGGCCTAATAAAGTCGCATTTGGGATAACTTGCGCATCCTAAAAAAGGGCCTGATTTACTATTGCGGATCACTAACTCTGAACCACACTGTGGGCATATCTCGTATTCTTTTTCGAGGGCGTGCTTGTTCGCCGAGAAAAGCGAATGGTCGATTTTACTCATGGTGATCCTAATAGGTTGGTGAATTTTCGCCTAATATACCCAAACCACTTAAAGATACAAGCAATGCCGTGCTTATCCTTTTAAGTAATTTGAGTACAATCAAGATAATTATCTCTAATGAAGAAGTTCGCTGGGTTCATCAAAAATCAAATCTTCCATTTGCTCATATGCCTCTTCAGAGCCAGGAACGTTAAACAAGATCATAAGTACAATCCACTTTAAGTCTTCTAGGCTTATAGTTGGTTTATCGAGAGAGGCTAAACAGTCCATTACCATTTCACGTGTTACATTGTTAATTACGCCTATTTGCTCAATAAACATTAAAAAACCACGACACTCAGTACTGAGCCTTTGGCACTCGCTATCGGTAAATATACGAATTGCATTTTTAGGATTAGCTATAAGATAAGGAGACTCATCGCTGTGTTGTAAATCGGCTAGTTGCTCTAACCAATCAAGAGCTTTAAATATCTCAGGCTTATTAAAGCCAGCACGCAGTAGCTCATCGGTTAACTCATTTTGCTCTGCAAATATATCCGCTTCGCTATGAATGTAATTTTCAAAAAGATACAAAAGAATATCAAACATATTACCTTCCTGCGCTTAACTTGATGTAACCATCTAACACTCGCTCAATCTGATCGTCTAATTCTAAATCGAGCAACCTACTGAGTACTTTATCTATTGGCCACTGCGCACGACGCACAATGTCATCTACACTGGTTACTTCAAAGCCAATACTATTTAAAACCTCACATTGAGAATTGGCTTGAATCGGCTGCTCTTTATTAAATACGTTATTGTCGTAAGTAAAACTCACCTCATCAAGAATGTCAGCCACGTTTTCTACCAGCTTAGCACCTTGCTTTATTAAAAAGTGACTTGCCTGCGCTAACGGGTTTTTAATAGAACCCGGTACTGCAAATACCTCTTTATTTTGTTCAAGCGCATAGCGTACTGTAATTAACGAACCACTTTTAATTTCAGCTTCAACAATAAGCACTCCTAACGATAACCCAGAAATAATACGATTACGGCGCGGAAAGTTGTGCGCATGAGCAGCTGTGCCTGGTAAAAACTCACTCACCAGCAAACCGCTTTCTAAAACTTGGTCTGTTAATAGTTTATGGCGTTTGGGGTAGTAAATATCAACCCCAGTACCAAGCACCGCTATGGTTTTCCCCGTACCAGCAAGAGAGCCTTTGTGTGCTGCACCATCTATTCCCCGCGCCATACCTGAAGTAACCGTAATACCCGCCAAAGTTAACTCGTATGCAAATTCTGAGGCTATTTCAAGCCCGGTAGGTGTAGCATTACGACTGCCAACAATTGCAATTTGTGGAGTTGATAATAACGAGACATCTCCCCTGCAAAATAGTAATAAAGGCGCACTGGCAATCTGCCGGAGATCTTCTGGGTAAAGCGCATCAAAAATACAGACAACAGTAATGTTGTTCAGCGCTATTAATTGCTCATAATGACTGACTTGTTGCCAATTGGTGTTGAGTAAATTACTCGCTTGATTAGCGGTTAACCCAAGCTGTAAAAGCTTGTTATGAGATAAGTCGAATAACGACCCAAGGGAATAGTTTGTAGATAGTGCTAAAAGGGTTTTTATACCCAACCCTTTACACATATAAAAGGCAAGCCAGTGGGCTAGCTTGCCAGATGACTGATCCATGCTCTCTCCTAGAGCACCGACTCGCTACTTCTTAATGAATAACTGCAATATCTCCAATGCGAATTGGGTGCTGGTTTTTAGTTATTAATGCATAACTTACTTTGTCATACACTTTAAAGACAATTAGCTCACCAACTTTTTCTTTAGGCATGGTCCACGTTGTGTTTTGTTCGTCAGACTCATCACCAAATAATTGGCTCACATCAGATAAAAGCTTCTCATATTTACTAGAATCTTCTGGGTAACGAGGGCCACGAGGACCATCAATAACCGTTGGCGATTGACGCTCTAGATCTAATACATGACCCGCTTCTATATTTTGTTCACTGCCTAAGTTTAGCACCACAACATCCATTGTGCTGAATTCTCTAACTTCGCGTGGTGAAGCAATAATATTACCTGTTACAGGTTCTGAAGGACGGTGTATATCAAAGTACGCAGGAAGCATTTGGCCTTCCATTGCCGGCATTAAAAAGTCACCTTGCTGAATTTCTCGTTTAACAGACTCAACACGTAATGATGAAGGCACGCCATTTTTCTCATCGCCCGCTCTAAAAGCACGTGCTATACCCACATAAGATGCACGCGTTGCTAACACTTCACCGGTTAAATCAGTGTAGGGGTCACCTTTATGGTAAATGGCATATGCTTTATGTACTTGTAAGTCCCCTTTAACATATAAAATATGGCCTAGCGTTTGTGTTTTAGTATTTTCGTTTGCACCTAAAATATAAGGTTTACCTTTAATATCGTCACTGTTCATTGCTTGCTCGTAACTGATATAAGGTTTGATCATTTCAAGCGGCAAAGTAGTAATAGCATCACGCCCTTTTGGTGTAATACGACCCTGAGGAGATAGCTTTCTATATCCTTTATTGATCACTAAACGTGGGTTTCCATCTGCATCGTATATCAACGCTAATGCATCACCGGGGTAAATTAGGTGTGGGTTGTCAATTTGTGGATTCATTTGCCAAAGTTCAGGCCATAGCCAAGGCTCATCTAAATAGATGCCAGAAATATCCCAAAGTGTATCGCCTTTTTTTACAACATACTGTTTTGGTGCGTCTTTTTTTATTTTAAGTACATCAGCAACTGCGGGAAACGCAGCGCTTAACGTAAGCATGATTGCAAGTAGTGGAGATTTCATCGAGCTTCCTTGTATTGTTTTTTCATTATTATTGCCCAAAACCTGTTAAAGGTGAACGCGAATGGCTAAAATAAGAGCATACAATACCCTAAATTAAGCACAAGTGAAAAAGGTAACTATGGCTAGGTTAGAAGTTTTAAGATTTCCAGATGAACGTTTACGTACTGTAGCAAAAGATGTTGTACAAGTTGATGACACAGTACGCCAAATTGTAAAAGACATGCTAGAGACAATGTACGATGAAAATGGCATTGGTCTTGCGGCCACGCAAGTAGATATTCATCAACGAATCGTTGTTATTGATGTGTCAGAAGAGCGCAATGAGCCACTGGTATTAATTAATCCACAAATCATTAAAAAAGACGGCTCTACCGTTAGCGAAGAAGGCTGTTTATCAGTACCTAACTCGTATGCAAAAGTAGATCGCGCAGAAACAGTAACAGTCGCTGCACTTAACGAAAACGGTGAAGAATTTGTATTAGATGCAGATGAATTATTGGCTATTTGTATTCAACATGAACTAGATCACCTTCAAGGTAAGCTATTCATTGATTACTTATCTCCATTAAAGCGCCAACGTATTCGTAAAAAGCTTGAAAAAGAAGCCAAGTTTGCAGAACAGTAATAAGCACCTTAGGAAAACTCAGTGACTCAACCATTACGCATTATATTTGCCGGTACGCCGGACTTTGCCGCACGTCATTTACAAGCGCTGATACAAAGCGAACACCAAATAGTGGGTGTATATAGCCAGCCAGATCGCCCTGCAGGTCGTGGTAAAAAGTTAAAAGCCAGTGAAGTGAAAGAGCTAGCGCTTGAGCACAACTTACCGGTTTTTCAGCCACAGTCATTAAAAAATGATGAAGCACTAGCAGAGCTAACAAGCTTAAATGCCGACATTATGATTGTTGTAGCATATGGCTTAATTTTACCTAAAGCTATTTTAGAAGCGCCACGTTTAGGTTGTTTAAACGTGCATGGCTCTATATTACCGCGCTGGCGCGGTGCTGCACCTATTCAACGCGCAATTTGGGCAGGTGATGAACAAACCGGCGTAACAATAATGCAAATGGATGAAGGGCTAGATACCGGCGATATGCTACATATAAGCCGCTGCCCTATTAGCACAACAGAAACTAGCGCAAGCTTATATACAAAGCTTGCTGAGCTAGGTCCAGATGCGTTAATTGAAACCATTAATAAATTAGCTAATGGTGAGATCACCCCTGAACCTCAAGACGATGAACTTGCTAACTACGCTAAAAAGCTTTCTAAAGAGGAAGCTGATATCGACTGGTCCATGAGTGCGCTTCAAATCGAGCGAAACATTCGCTCTTTTAACCCGTGGCCAATGTGCTTTACCCAAATGGGTGGGCAAACAGTAAAGATTCATCAAGCGCAGGTTATGCTGCAATCAGGTGATCCTGGGCAAATTTTATCAAGCGACAAAAATGGCGTAGTAGTGGCGTGTGGCGAACACGCTTTATGTATTACGCAATTACAGCCGCAAGGTAAAAAACCAATGGCAATTAACGACTTTTTAAATGGTCGTAGTGACTGGGTTACTCCTGGCACAATATTAGGCGAAAACAATGAGTAATGTTCCAAACGTACGAGCGCTTGCCGCTGAAACTTTATATAACGTAGTTGATAAAGGCGCATCGCTTAATCAAGAACTTCCATTTGCAAGCCAAGGCTTGCCGCCTAAAGATAAAGCGTTGCTACAGCAAATTTGTTATGGCGTTTTACGCTACTTACCGAGCCTTGAAAATTACTGCCAACACTTAGTAGAGCAGCCATTAAAAGGTAAACGTAGAATATTTCAGTTTTTATTATACGTAGGTATTTATCAACTGCAGCATATGCGCGTACCACCTCATGCTGCCATTTCAGAAACGGTTAACGCACTGGCTCAACTACGCGCTTTAGGATTAAAAGGACTGATAAACGCCATTTTACGTAGCTTTCAGCGTCAACAAGCTGAGCTTGAAGAAAAAGCGAAGCTTATTCCGGTATGTTTATACAACCATCCAAATTGGTTTATTAAACAGGTGCAAACAGCCTACCCAGATAGCTGGGAAGCACTACTTGAAGAAAACCAGCAACAAGCGCCGATGTGGCTTCGTGTAAACCAAGCACAATTTAGCACGCAAGAATACAGCGACATGCTTAGCGCTAACGATATTGAACACACCTTAAACCCTGATTTTATTGATGGGATTAAGCTTGCCAAACCACGTGATGTATTTTCGTTACCTGAGTTTGATACAGGTGCATGTTCAGTACAAGATGCTGCCGCACAACTTGCAGCTCGCTTTTTAGAACCTAAAGCAGACGACTATATTTTGGATGCCTGCGCAGCCCCTGGCGGTAAAACATGTCATATTTTAGAGCTTGCTGATGCTGATGTACTTGCACTTGATAGCGACTCAACTCGCCTTGAACGTGTTAAGCAAAACTTAACTCGTATTGGCTTAGGTGCAGACCTACAATGTGGCGATGCATCGCAACCACATACCTGGTGGGATGAAAAATTATTTGATCGTATTTTACTTGATGTGCCTTGTTCGGCCACTGGCGTAATTCGCCGTCACCCTGACATAAAATGGTTACGTCGCGCATCAGATATCGAAGACTTAGCCAAGTTACAAAGCGATATTCTTGATAGCATTTGGCCACTGTTAAAACCAGGTGGCACATTGGTATATGCTACGTGTTCGGTTCTTCCACAAGAAAACCAACAGCAAGTTGCTAAGTTTTTAGCTAATAACGATGATGTAGAACATATACCTCTACACGAAAACGATACCGTAACAACGCCAGGTTTGCAGTTACTGCCCGGTGAAAGTGATGGATTTTATTACGCTAAGCTAGTTAAAAAAGCCTAATAGCCGTACACTAAATAGTTAGCCATTTATGAAACATTAAATGGCTATTTTTTTAATTAAATTATGATCAATACCACGGGTAAATAATGAAAATAATTATACTCGGTGCCGGGCAAGTTGGTGCTACGCTTGCTGAAAACTTAGTTGGCGAACAAAACGAAATTACCGTTGTTGATATAGACGGTAACCGATTACGTGAACTTCAAGATAAGTACGACTTACAAGGGGTTATGGGCCACAGCGCGCATCCTGATGTATTACGCCGCGCAGGTGCTGAAGATGCCGATATGATTATAGCGGTAACCAGTTCAGATGAAGTGAACATGGTTGCATGCCAAGTGGCATACAGTATTTTTAAAACGCCTACTAAAATTGCTCGTATTCGCTCAGAGCAATACTTAAAATACCGCGAAAAACTTTTTCAAAACGATGATTTACCAATCGATCATTACATTGCTCCCGAAGCACTGGTCACTAAGTATATTCGCCGTTTAATTGACTACCCTGGTGCTCTGCAAGTATTGCAGTTTGCTGATGGCATGCTCTCGTTAGTAGCCGTAAAAGCTTACTATGGCGGTTTACTTGTAGGTTATGCGTTATCTGCACTTAAAGAACATATTCCTAATGTAGAAACTCGTGTTGCCGCTATTTATCGTCAAGGTAAAGCAATAAAACCATTGGGTACCACCGTTATTGAAGCCGATGACGAAGTATTCTTTATTGCCGCTACAAAACATATACGCGCAGTAATGAACGAGCTACAAAAACTTGAGCGTTCGTACAAAAAAATTATGATAGCTGGTGGCGGTAACATTGGGGCAGGCCTTGCCCGCTCACTTGAAAAAAACCACACCGTTAAACTAATTGAACGCAGTAAAGAACGTGCTGAGCAACTCTCAGAAATGCTCGATAACACGGTCGTTTTTTGTGGTGACGCATCTGATCAAGAACTGCTCTCAGAAGAGCATATTGAACAAGTAGATGTGTTTATTGCCGTAACCAACGACGATGAAGCAAACATTATGTCAGCCATGCTTGCAAAACGTATGGGCGCACAGAAAACCATGGTGCTTATCCAGCGTGGTGCTTACGTTGATTTGGTACAAGGCGGCGAAATAGACATTGCCATATCGCCACAACAAGCAACAATATCAGCGTTATTAACGCACGTACGCCGTGGTGATATTGTTAATGTGTATTCACTGCGTAAAGGTGCGGCAGAAGCCATAGAAGCGGTTGCTCATGGTGATGAAAGCACATCTAAAGTTGTTGGTCGCGCGATTGCCGACATAAAACTTCCAGCGGGTACAACTATTGGCGCAATAGTACGTAATGACGATGTACTGATAGCTCACGATGATACAATTATTATGTCGGGCGATCATGTCATTATGTTTTTAATCGACAAAAAACATATTACCGTTGTAGAAAAACTATTCCAAGTAAGTGCTATATTCCTTTAACTAGTTACGCTAATTAGTTAATTTAAAATACAAAAAAGCCGCTGACTAAGGCGGCTTTAGTGGAGTATCTTCGAATATTGATTACTGTACCTTTGAAAACTCTTCTTTAGAGATTTCACCATTTCCATCAGTATCTAAATCATCAAAAATCTTCACAAGTTGAGGGTTAACCTTCGCTTCTTCCATTGAAATCGCACCGTCGCCATCTGCATCAAAAGAGGCAAAATCTACTGCAGCATATGCTGCTGATGAAGATGCTAAAACGATAACTGCAAGTGTTGTATTGAATGTTTTCATAATAATATTCCTAGTAATATGGGAAGTCCTGTTCAAAGATCCCTGACTGTGAAAAATGTTTAATTAGTAATTAGCGAACTCTTCTTTAGAAAGCTCGCCGCTACCATCTGTGTCTAGCTCAATAAATTCAGCCATTAAATCGGTATCGACTGCCGCTTCGCTTGGGCTAATTGTGCCGCTACCATCGATATCAAGGCTGTCAAAATCTGATGCTGCAAATGCAGCTGAAGAAGATGCTAGTACTATAAGTGCTAATGCTTTATTTAAATGTTTCATAACTTAATCCTTCAATGTTCTATCAAAAAAATTGCTTCGTTTAACTTAAAACGTAATTTTTCACTTCCTTGTTATCCTCTTTCGTAAGCTCCCTTGCCTACTTAGGTTGTCTTTGGCAACTCAGGATAAATACTTTTTAATTAAGCTTCTGAAAATTCTTCTTTTGATAACTCACCATTTTGGTCAGTATCAAGCTCAGAAAACATGCTCATTAATTTTGCGTCTACTGATGCTTCTGCTTGGCTAATTGTGCCACTGCTGTCTACATCAAGTGTGTCAAAATCTGTTGCTGCAAAAGCGGCTGAAGAAGATGCAATAGCGATAAGTGCTAAAGTTTTATTAATGCTTTTCATAATATGTATCCTTCAAATTTATGTGTGTGCGATTAAGTGTTTCACTTTGAATCACGATTTCGTTCAGTACACCCTGACTATTACAACTTAAATGCCAACATTGAAAAGCCATTAAATTTCAAGAAGTTAAAAAGAATACGTACAATAAGTAGGAATTTTCAGAGTCATTACTGTTGCCTTTTCGCAACACGCTTTAGAGGTGAAAAACTAAAGTCATTAAAAACAACTAGTTATGTTTATATAAAAAGATACATTTTAAAATGTAGAGCTATAAAAGGAGGGATTTTAAAAAATAATTAAGGTTAATTTTAACGAAGTAGCTATAACAACAACAAACAAGCCATAACAAAAAATACGTAAAACATTGTTTTATCTGAATAATATTTTTAATTATATAAAAACAAAAAAACACTTTATAAATACTCACGTAAAACGACATTTTGTTGCAAATAAGCGAAAAACGATTTAGTCAACGGTGGGCTCAAGCGCAGATGGGTCTATAAAATGCTCTTTCATAAAGGTTTTCATTTCATCCTCGCTTGCTAGTAGCTTAATTCCGCAGTGCACACCTGCGACATGCTCTTTAACACTGCAAATTTCACCTTCAAAATCTTTATCACTACTATTGAGTACGACAGTGCATTGCATATCTTTAATACCTTCAGCTTGCTGATCGCCTCTAATATCAAACATTACACCAGTGAGTGAAATGTCCTTAATAAGGCCTTCAAGCACTCTATCGTCACTTAGTTTTAGCTTTGCAGGTAACAAGGTAGGTATGCGTGTTTGCGAGCGTAGCGCAAATAGCTGCACTTGCTTAGGAAAATTAATAAAGACGAGTTTAGCGGGATGAGAGGCTACTGACATAATTTGCTGGCGAAACGCAATAACTTGCCCGCCACTGCCTTCAATCAGTGCTCTTACAACAACCATTACACCATCACGTAAATAGTCACTCGCTGCAGGTAAACGCTTAGCATTGGGATAATTTAAAATAATAAACTGTTTATCGAGTAAACCAACTAATTCAGTTTTAACACGCTTACTGCTTGTAGGTGTTAATATTTCTAGGTCAACTAAACTGCCTACACCTATATGCTTTAGCTTTTCTAAATTTGTTGGCATATCCCTTTTTCCAATATTTTGTAATTTAAAACTTAAGCCGCTCGTTTATCCACGCCAAAAAGTAGGCGTAAATAACACTAATAAAGTAAATATTTCTAGGCGACCAAACACCATTGCAATAGTAAGCAACCATTTAGCACCATCGGTTATAGCACCATAATGCGACGCTACATCTCCTAAGCCAGGCCCTAAGTTATTTAAACAAGCCGCAGTGGCTGAGAACGCAGTTATGTTATCCATACCCGTGCCCATAAGCGCTAACATGATAATAATAAATACAAGCGCATATGCAGAGAAAAATCCCCACACGGCTTCTACTACTTTGTCTGGCAACGCCTTACGACCCAGCTTGATTGAATATATAGCCCGTGGGTGCACTAAACGATTGAGCTCACGCACGCCCTGCAAATAAAGTAAAAATACGCGCACTACTTTCATACCACCACCGGTAGAGCCTGCACAGCCACCAATAAAGCTCGAAAATATAAGTAAAATAGGTAAAAACAAAGGCCATGTTGAAAAGTTATCAGTAGCAAAGCCTGCTGTTGTACTCATTGAAACAGCTTGAAATAACGCCTGATCGAGGGTTTCATCGCCATTAGCAAATATTTCGTTAGAGGAAAGTACGGTAAAACAAATAACCACCAGCGCTAATTGAATACACAAAAACACCTTAAACTCTGGGTCTCTAATATAAACTTGTATATTTCGGCTCGCCACTGCGGCGTAATGCAGGGAGAAGTTAACAGCGGCAATAATTAAAAAGAACACACAAATAAAGTTAATTACAGGGCTGTCAAAGTGCCCCATGGAGGCGTCGTAAGTAGAAAAACCACCTATCGCCACCGTTGAGAATGCATGGCATATAGCATCAAACCACTCCATTCCCGCAGCCCAATAAGCCATCATACAAGTAATAGTCAACGACACATAAATATACCAAAGGTGCTTTGCAGTATCGGCAATTCGCGGGGTCATTTTAGAATCTTTTACAGGCCCTGGTATTTCAGCGCGGTACAACTGCATACCACCAACACCTAGCATTGGGAGTATAGCAACAGCGAGTACGATTATACCCATACCGCCAAACCACTGGAGTTGCTGGCGATAAAACAATACCGACTTGGGTAAATACTCAATACCGGTAAGCACCGTAGCGCCGGTGGTTGTTAAGCCAGAAAATGCTTCAAATACCGCATCGGCGAGCGATAAGTTAGGTTCTTGTAAAAAGATAAGCGGCAAGGACGCAAACGCCCCAAGTACCAGCCAAAACAAAACAACAATTAAAAAGCCTTCACGTGCTTTTAAATCACCGTTTTCATGGCGGTTTGGGTAATAAGCCATCATGCCAATAACAACACTAAAGATAAATGCTAAAACAAAAGGAACACCACCACCGTCTTTGTATATTAAAGACACCAGTGCCGGAGGCACCATGGTAATACTAAACAGCGCAACAAGTTGGCCAAGAATTTTTATGATGGTACGAAATTGCATTTAGCTTGTCGCTTTTATTATTAGTAAATTCAGGCTGAGTAGTATCAACCAAATTAAATAGGGTCAGTATGCATTATATGCAATTTGTGTAGGTTATTACTCTTTAATAGTTAACTCAACTGCGCCGTGACTTAAATCAAAAATATCTTTGACTGCTTGCTTGGCTTCGCGGCTATCGATTGTAATCACCCACTCAATATTAGCAGTAAATTGCTTATCAATATTAAGCACTTGATACTTTGTTTTTAATAACTGCTCAATCGCGCCTTGCATGCTGTACTCACTACTCCCAGTAATTTCAACGCAGGGAACTTTAAGCACCGTTTGCAATTTTACTAGTGCATTATTTAATGAGCCACCATAAGCACGTACTAGTCCGCCGGTGCCTAATTTTATGCCGCCAAAATAACGTGTCACCACGGCAGTAATTTCGCCAAGGCCCGAACCCACCAGCACATTTAGCATAGGCTTTCCTGCAGTGCCATTAGGTTCACCATCATCCGAAAAACCATAAACATGGCTGCCACCGGGGTTGCCTGCCACATGTGCCCAGCAGTTATGACGTGCATCGCTATACTTTTCTTCAATGCTTTTAATAAATGTTTTTGCTGAATTTAAATCGGGGGTGTGTGCAATGTGGACTATAAACGTACTTTTTTTTATTTCTTCTTGATGAAAAACGTCAGCAGCAGGATATTTATATTCAGACATATTAAAAGCTCAATTAAAAATGGGGCCTAAAGGCCCCGTTCATATGCATATTTTAACGTTTATTCGCTAACTCGTCTTTATAGAAATTAATCGAGTTCTAAATTACGCGTCATATTCTCTAGGCTATCTTCGTGAACAATAATGTTATCTTCAATACGAATGCCGCCAAATGGTTTAAATGACTCTACCTTTTCCCAGTTAATAAACTGCTTATTATCGGTTTGCGCTAAATCACCAAGCAGTGAATCAATAAAGTATAAACCTGGCTCAATAGTAAACACTTGGTTTTTTTCGATCAGGCGAGTACAACGCAAGAACGGATGCCCTTCAGGCGATGGTTGATGTGTGCCCTTTTCGTCACTCATAAAACCGCCCATATCATGCACTTGTAAACCTAGGTGATGTCCTAGTCCATGCGGGAAGAAAGTAGATGTAATTTTACGCTCAACAATTTCCTCCGCGGGTAGGTTAACAATTTTAAAGTCACTGAGTATTTGTGCGATACGGTTATGGCATTCAACGTGTAAATCACCATAAAGCATACCCGGCTTTAAACCTTTACCTAACTCGATTTGTTGAACAGTCATCGCTTGTACAAGCTCAGCAAACTCACCCTGCTTTTTAAAATCATACGTACGAGTAATATCAGCAGCGTAACCATTAAAGTTTGCACCGGCATCAATTAAAAATGAGTTGTGGGTGTGTGGCACTCTTGGATCAAAGTGCGTGTAGTGCAAAATAGCGCAGTTTTCGTTAAGCGCAACAATGTTGCCGTACGGCATTTCATTTTCGCTTTGACGTGTCGCCATTAAGTACGCTTGCTGAATGTCGAACTCGCTACCACCATTAAAGAATGTATCGCGTGCAGCTTTATGCCCATCTACTGCAATGCGGTTAGCGTTGCGTAAACATTCAAGTTCGTACTGGGTTTTATAAGCGCGGTGGTAATGAAAATAGTTAAGTACAGGCTCAGGGTTCATAATACTAAAACCAAGTGCTTGCGCTACTTCAATGTATTCACCCATGTAAGCATATTTAGCTTTATCATATGGTAATAACTTTTCTACTTGATCAGGCTGAAGTAGTAGCTCTATATCAAAGTACTCAGCCCAAAAGTCGCGAGGCTCGTCTGGTACTTTATGCCAAAAATCTACCGGGCGATAAAATATGAGTTTTGGCTTGTCGCTGCCATTTACCACAATCCAGCAATGAGGATTATCAATAACCGGTAACCATGCTTTAAACTGTGGATTAACTTTAAATGGATAATACATATCATCTAAAAACTGGCGCTTAGCTTGGCCTGAATGAATTACTAATCCTTCTAACCCTTCGCTATTACAAATTGTACGAGTACGCTGTTGCAGTGTTGCAATATGTTCGGCGTATAAAACGGCTAATTTATCCATTGTTAATCCATCTGTTAAATTTAACTTGCTATGAGTCTATCACTTATACCAATTGCATTAAATTAATGATCTATTATAGCGATAAGAAAATAGCTTAATAACAAGGCTAAAATTATGATACATAGTTGTTCTATATAAATAATTTTTAACGCAGTTATTGAGTTATTTAATACGCTAGAATGATCACGTTTTTAATAAAATTGGTATTACCCTAAGCGCTCAAAAAAGGGGGATATTTAACATGTAAACATCCCCCTTATTAATACCTATACCTATCGTGTTAAGTTATTGGTCGATTGGTATCATATATTCAACCGCCCATTTTCATTTCGAGTAGCGGCGCTAATACATTACCTTCTCGGCCCATTCTTGTATGGTAAACCTGCCTGTACGCAAATACATTTTTTACGTAATCGCGGGTTTCGCGATACGGAATAAGCTCTACCCATAACTCAGCCGGAATAGCGTCATCAGGTAACCAACGCTTTATACGGTGATAACCCGCATTATAAGAAGCCGTAGCCAGCACTTCATTGCCATGGTTTTTCTTTTTTAAGTATTGTAAGTAACTCGTACCTAACCTAATATTTGTTTTAGGTTGATATAAACGACTACTTGTCACACTGCCTTTATTTACATACTCAGCAGTACTAGGTAATAACTGCATTAAACCACGCGCATTAGCATGCGAGCGTGCATCTGGCGCAAAAGAGCTTTCGCGCCTTGCAATAGCAATACTCCAAGCAACATCTATCTTGCTACGTTTACTGTAGCGCTCAAAAACATCTTGAAACGCAAACGGAAAACGTTGCTCTACGTTATCCCATGCTTTAATTTTTGCTAAAGTAAAAATAGTACTGTCGTGCCAACCTAAATCGGTAGATAACTGTGATGCTGCCAGCTTTTCTTCATCGCTGGAGGTATCCGTTAGGTAATTCCATTCACGGCGTGCCGACGTAAAGCGCTCAATATCATAAAGTGCTTTTGCACGCTTAAAGCCTGGTGCATTACTCACTTTATCTACAAGTACCTTATCGACTGCTAAAGGCTGATTATTTAAATCAACGGGCAACCCCAAACGTGCTGCGGCTAAAAAGCCGTAATAATCACGATTAGCCGCTACTTTTTTCCAAATGTCGTCTGCTTTTTGTTGCTCGCCACGTTGTGCATAGCTATAAGCTAACCAATATTGCTGACCAAGACTTAAATTTTCTTTACCTGTAAAAAATGCAGCAATCCCTTCCCAATCTTGGGTTTTGAGCATATTGCCCAGTTGCCACTGAATAAGCTTGCTGTCTAGTCGCTCTTTTGGCACTTTATTTAGCCAAAAGCTCGCTTGTTTATGCCCGCTAGAGGCAAGTGACAATGCAAAAGTGTAATACACATCCGCTTTTTCTTCATCGCTGTACTTAAATATTTTTTCTAGCTTTTCCCATGCTTTTAAAGCTAGCTCTTTATCGCGCCAAACCAAACGCTTAACACCATAAATAGCTATTTGCCCTTCTTTAGCCGACTTGTTTTTATATCTATATAATCCAGCGGCTGCGCTTGGATCTTTTCGCACTTTTAAATATAAGTCAGCTAAGTAACGCTCCTTACTTGGTAATAAAGTTTTTAAGTAAGGTAATAAGCTTTGCGTTCCGCCTTGTGCAGCAAGTGTTACACGCTTCCAAACCGTTTCTTCTTTCATGTAGCCTTTTTTACGCCACGTAGAAAATAAACTATCACAACCATTAGGTTGCGATTTACCTACAGCCCATAAGTCGGTCACCTGATTTAGAATTGCCTTTTCGGGCGCACCTAAATCAAGCTGAAAATCTAAATAAGTACAAGTAAGCTCCGTATTAGACGTTTCACGATAGTTGCGGATATACGCCGCCTTTTCGTTGTTATCTTTTAAATACTCTAACCATGCTTTACGGACCGGCCACTCAAGCGGCGTATGCTGGTATATATTTAAATATTCTTCTATTTCTGCCTGATGTTTAATGCTCGGATGGCGTTGCCAATACGTTTTTTCAACATAAGGTTTTAACGGATGATTTAGGTTACTAACCGCTTGTTTAAAGTCTTGGTAACTGCCGTACCTTACTTTTTTTTCGGCATCTAAAAATGCATCGTTATCAATACTTGCCTCGGCAGAATGAAGAGGAAAAATGAATGCAGCTGCCGCAACACTTAGTAAATATTTTTTCATAATGTCCTTTAATAAAAATTAAAGTTGTGAATAAAAACTTTTCAACCACCTTAGCACCAAACCAGCTATATTTTAACCAGTCGATTGTAACCGAGTTAAATTTTTCGTTGCATTTTTAATTTAAAGCAAGCACACTGATTGAAATGCAAACTCATCGTACCAGTCTTAGTTCGTCAACTAGGGAGAATAATAATGTTATATAAAAGCGATTCCTTTGAAGTTAGCTTCCTGAAGGAAAACATCGCCGAGTTTAAGTTTTGTGTTGCAGGTTCTGTAAACACACTATCTCAAAAAACTCTTTCAGATTGCGCAGCAGCATTAAAAGAATTAGCCGCCAATACTGATATCAAAGGCATGATTTTTACCAGTGATAAAGACCACTTTATTATTGGTGCCGATATCTTCGAATTTTTACCTACATTTACTAAACCTGAAGAAGAATTAGTAGTGTGGATCAAAAACGCAACCGACGTTTTTGATGCAATTGAAGATTTACCATTCCCAACTCTAAGCGCTATAAACGGTATGGCACTTGGCGGTGGTTGTGAGTGGGCACTTGCTACCGATTATCGTGTGGCAAGCGAAACAGCTAAAATGGGCCTACCAGAAGTTAAACTTGGCATAATGCCAGGGTTTGGTGGCACAGTGCGCTTACCACGTATCATTGGCGCCGATAACGCGATGATGTGGATTACCTCAGGCGCAGAAAACCGCGCAGCAGATGCCCTTAAAGTAGGTGCGTTTGACGCGGTAGTTAGTGCTGACAAACTTCTAGAGTCAAGTGTATCAACACTTGAACTGGCGATTGCTGGCAAGCTAGATTGGCAAGCAAAACGCAACGTAAAACTACAGCCACTTAAATTAAACCGTGTTGAGCAAGGCATGAGCTTTGCTATGGCAGAAGGTATGGTAATGGGTAAAACCAAAGGCCACTATCCTGCACCGGTTATGGCTGTACGTACTATTAAAGCAGCGGCAAACTGTACTCGCGATGAAGCAATGGCAATCGAAAACGCTAACTTTGCTAAATTAGCACGTACACCAGAAGCAGCAGCACAAACTGGTATATTCCTAGCTGATCAATACATTAAAGGTAAAGCACGTAAATTTGCTAAGCACAGCGATGTAGAAATTAAACAAGCCGCTGTATTAGGTGCTGGTATTATGGGTGGCGGTATTGCATACCAGTCTGCTTATAAAGGCACACCTATTATAATGAAAGACATCCAACAAGATGCGCTTGATTTAGGTATGGGTGAAGCATCTAAATTGTTAGGTGCAAAAGTTAAGCGTGGCCACATGCCAATGGAAAAAATGTTGGCAACACTTAGCAAAATTAAACCAACACTTAACGAGTCAGACCTACAAAGTGCCAACATCATTGTTGAAGCCGTTGTAGAAAACCCTAAAGTTAAGCAAGCAGTACTCGCTGATCTTGAAAAGAACATGCCAGAAGGCACTGTACTTACTTCAAATACATCGACTATTTGTATTGATTTACTAGCACAAGCGCTAGATAAGCCAGAAAACTTCTGTGGTATGCACTTTTTCAACCCTGTGCCAAAAATGCCATTAGTAGAAATTATCCGTGGTGCAAAAACCTCAGATAAAACAATTAATGCAGTAGTTGATTACGCGCTTAAATTAGGTAAATCGCCAATTGTTGTTAACGATTGCCCAGGCTTTTTTGTAAACCGTGTTTTATTCCCTTACTTTGCAGGTTTTAGCAAATTAGTGGTTGAAGGCGCTAACTTTGCAAAAGTAGATAAAGTAATGGAAAACGTATTTGGCTGGCCTATGGGTCCGGCTTACCTACTTGATGTTGTAGGTATTGATACAGCGTTCCATTGTACTGGCGTAATGGCTGACGGTTTCCCTGAGCGTATGGCGCGTGCTGATAAAGACCCTGTGACTATTTTTGCCAACGAAAAACGTTTTGGACAAAAGAACAAAGCCGGTTTTTACAAATACGAAACAGATCGTCGCGGTCGTCTTAAAAAGTCTCATGACGAGACAGCAATTGAGCTACTAAGCCCAATCACAGACGCACCAAAAGAATTTGATAAACAAGAAATCATCGACCGTTGTATGATTCCAATGATTAACGAAGTGCTACTGTGTTTGCAAGAAGGCATTGTTGCCTCGCCGCAAGAAGCAGATATGGCATTAGTTTACGGTGTTGGTTTCCCTCCATTTAGAGGCGGCGCGTTCCGTTACTTAGATCAAACTGGTTTAGCTAACTTTGTTGCAGCAGCAGACAAATACGCTCACCTAGGTGCGATTTACCAAGTATCTGAACAAACTCGCAAGTGGGCCGAAGAAGGTCGTGTTTTCTATAAGGTGGAAGGTTAATATCATGAATAATCCAGTAATTGTAGATTGTATCCGCACACCAATGGGTCGCTCTAAAAGTGGTGTATTCAAACATAAACGTGCAGAAGACTTAAGCGCACATTTAATGAAAGGCTTACTAGATCGCAACCCTGCAGTTGATCCAGCATCAATTGACGATATTTATTGGGGTTGTGTACAGCAAACATTAGAGCAAGGCTTTAACGTAGCACGTAACGCATCATTGCTTGCCGGTATTCCGCACAGCGTTCCTGCTGTTACGGTTAACCGTTTATGTGGCTCTTCTATGCAAGCATTGCATGACGCAGCACGCGCAATAATGACAGGCGCTGGCGACACTTACCTAATTGGTGGTGTTGAGCACATGGGTCACGTACCTATGACTCACGGCAACGACTTTCACCCAGGCTTAGCAACATCAATTGCACAAGCGTCTGGCTCTATGGGCTTAACAGCAGAATACCTTGCAACGCTTCATGGCATTAGCCGTGAGCAACAAGATGAATTTGCTTACCGTTCACATCAACGTGCACAAGCTGCAACTGTTGAAGGCCGCTTCCGTCGCGAAATTTTAGCAATGGAAGGTCACGATGCAGATGGTTCGCTTATCTTAGTTGAAGACGACGAAGTAATTCGCCCAGAAACAACAGTAGAAGGTCTATCAAAGCTTCGCCCAGTATTTAATCCTGCATCAGGTACGGTAACAGCCGGTACTTCTTCAGCACTTTCTGACGGCGCATCTGCAATGTTAGTAATGAGCGAAGAAAAAGCAAAAGAACTTGGTTTACCAATTCGTGCGCGCATTAAAGCAATGGCAGTCGCTGGTTGCGATCCATCAATTATGGGTTACGGCCCAGTACCAGCAAGTAAAAAAGCACTTGCTCAAGCCGGTATTACAATTGATGACCTAGGCGTAGTAGAACTTAATGAAGCCTTTGCAGCACAATCATTACCTGTAATGAAAGATTTAGGGTTAATGGATGTTGTTGACGAAAAAGTGAATTTAAATGGCGGCGCAATCGCACTTGGTCACCCACTGGGTTGTTCGGGTTCGCGTATTAGCACATCGCTTATTCACTTAATGGAAGACAAAAATGTACGATACGGTTTAGCAACTATGTGTATTGGTTTAGGCCAAGGCATTGCAACTGTATTTGAACGTGTTCAAGACTAATTAGTTTAAACATGTAAAACCATCTTGGTGATTAAAAAGGCGAACTGATTTTATTCAGTTCGCCTTTTTTATTAGCTTCAATTTATAAAACGTCCCTTTATCAAACAAGCATGTAACAGCGTAATTATGTGATCGGGCGTATTATTAAATAAAGCATTTTGAAACTGCTAAAAGCATTAAGTAAAATAGTTAAATTACACATAAAATTGCGTTAAACTGCCAAACTTATTAATTGCTATACCTAAGCACTCGCGTACACAGCAATCACTTTAATTAAACAGGCCAATTTATTATGAGCTTTGATAATCCCGATCACCAATTAGATGCCATAGGCCTTCGCTGCCCAGAGCCAGTAATGATGGTACGTGCTGCTATTCGTAAAATGAATGACGGTGAAACGTTATTAATAACTGCTGATGACCCGTCAACCACTCGCGATATTCCGAGCTTTTGTACGTTTATGGATCACACGCTGGTAGCTAAAGATGCAGAAGCAGCACCGTATAGATATGTGGTGAAGAAAGGGCTTTAAACTCACGTAGGTCGGGTTGAGTTTTACGAAACCCAACGTATTTAATAACCACCAAAATAGTTTTGTTCGCCACACATGTTGGGTTTCGCTTCACTCTACCCAAACTACGAAACCCCCTTGGTGTTAATGCTGAATAAATCCTACAACGTCCTTGTCACAAATCCATCAACCCACTAGGGCTATTAAATAGCTAAAAATCACTTCTTCGTTATCGTCACTTGTGGCTTATCGTAGTCACTGTAATCAATACTTACTATGTACGTGCCTTTTATTGCTGGTGTGAAACTAAAGTAGTTATAAATAGTATTACAGTCTGCGATAGCTGGCTGGCCCAGTGTTAGCTTTTGTCCTGCTGGTTGTGCGTCGCTGTAACCACAGTTGTAACCTTCACTAAAATCGGCATCGGCTATTTTAAATTCGTACACTTTACCTGGGGTCGAAAATTTAACTTGCGCTTGATAAAGCGCAGGGCCAACTGGCGCAAACTGATACTGGGGTTCTGCATCCCACAATGTAAAGTCGCCACGTAAGTAAATTGTGCGGTCAAGCTCTTGCTGTGGCAATACATCGTTAATCGAAATTTGGCTTGTACAGGCAGTAAGTAAACCAGCAATTGCTAAGGTTAAAATTCGTTTCATAGAAATCATCAATGGGTATCCTTTGCATACAGTGAAAACTAAAAAGCCAGCAAAACGCTGGCTTTTAAAATTGCTAATCGGTGTTATTTTTGTAAAACAGAAATATCTGCAATACCTAAAAACAATCCGCTTAACTGGCTTAATAGCGCAAGACGATTTTGCTTAACAGCTTCATCGTCGGCCATAACCATTACGTTGTCAAAAAAGTTATCAACACTTTCACGAATACCCGCCAATTGGCTTAATGCTTCTTGGTAGTTTCCATCTGCGTAAAGTGGTGCAAGGTCAGTGGCAAATTTTGCTACTTGTGATGCCAATACTTTTTCGGCGTCGTCGCTTAATAAGCTCTCATCAACACTACCTTGGCTGGTAATGTCGTTTTTAGCCAGAATATTACCTACGCGCTTATTAGCCGCTGCAAGCGCTTCTGCTGCGTCTAATGTACGGAAGTGGCTTACGGCTTTAACACGGCGATCAAAATCAACAGGTTTAGTCGGACGACGTGCAAGCACTGATTGAATTACGTCTACTTCAATACCTTCGTCTTGATACCAAGCACGGAAGCGCCCTAGCATAAATTCAAATACGTCAGTTGATACATTTAAGTTAGTTAACTTGTCGCCAAACAATGTTTGCGATTTAGCTACTAGGTCTAAAATATCAAGTGGTAGTTCTTTTTCTACCATGATGCGCAGTGCACCAATAGCAGCACGACGAAGAGCAAATGGGTCTTTGTCACCTTTAGGTGCTTGGCCTATACCAAAAATACCCACCAGCGTGTCAAACTTATCAGCAATCGCTACTGCGCAGCTAATTAAGTTTGTAGGTAAGTTGTCGCCTGCAAAGCGTGGCATGTACTGCTCGTTTTGCGCTACGGCTACATCTTCGGCTTCACCATCGTGGCGAGCGTAATGCATTCCCATTACACCTTGCACGTCGGTAAATTCCATAACCATTTCAGTCATTAGGTCAGTTTTACTTAATAAGCCTGCACGCTGTGCTAGGTCTTTATCAGCACCTAATTGCTCAGCAATATAACCTGCAAGTTCACTAATGCGCTCAGACTTATCTTTAAGCGTACCAAGTTGCTTTTGGAACAATACGCTATCAAGCGACTCTAATCGGCTTTCTAGGGTTTTCTTTTTATCTGTTTCAAAGAAGAACTGTGCATCGGCTAAACGCGGGCGCACTACTTTTTCGTTACCAGAAATAACCACACTTGGATCTTTACTTTCGATGTTAGATACAAACAAAAACTTATTTAAAAGTTTGCCGTTTTGATCTAATAACGGGAAATATTTTTGATCGTCTTTCATGGTGTAAATTAACGCTTCGGCTGGTACATCTAAAAATGCTTCTTCAAATGTTGCCGTTAAAGTAACTGGCCACTCTACAAGTGATGTTACTTCTTCTAGTAAATCTTCATCCATTGCAACAACAGCGTTAACTGCGCTTGCAGCCTCTTCTATTTGTGCTCGAATTTGCGCCTTACGTTGCTCGTAATCAGCAATAACGTAAGCAGATTTAAGTACGTCAAAAACGTCATCTGCATGGTTAATGCTAATTTTTTCTGGGTGATGAAAACGATGACCCTGAAGCTGGTTAGTTATTTGCTTACCAAGAATTTCGCCTTCAAGTAGCTCATCACCAAATAAAATAGTTACTGTATGCACAGGGCGAATAAATTGTGTTTTATTCGCGCCCCAACGCATTGGTTTAGGGATTGGTAATTTACTTAATGCTTTTGTGATTGCATCTGTCATTAGGGTTTTAGTTTCTTGCCCTGCTACTTTAGCAATGTGCAATAACCAAGCGCCTTTATCGGTTTCAAGTGTTTGTGCGTCTTTTACTTCAATACCACAACCACGTGCCCAACCCATTGCTGCTTTTGTTGGGTTACCTTCGCTGTCAAACGCTGCCTTTGTTGCTGGGCCACGCTTTTCAACTTCTTTGTCTTGTTGCTTAGCTTCAAGCGCTTTTACTTGTAAACCCAAACGACGAGGCGATGCATACCAGCTTACGCCTTGGTGTGCTAATTCTAATGTTTCTAGCTCTTGAGTTAAGTTTGCAGCAAAGGCTTCTGCTAATTTACGCAATGCTTTTGGTGGTAACTCTTCAGTGCCAATTTCTACTAATAAATTTTGTGCTGACATTTTACTTATCCTTACACAGCGGGAAACCAAGCGCTTCACGTTTGTCATAGTAACTTTGTGCACACGCTTTTGATAACGCACGAACGCGTAAAATATAACGCTGACGTTCGGTTACCGAAATTGCGTGGCGTGCGTCTAGTAAGTTAAATGCGTGCGATGCTTTCATTACTTGCTCGTATGCAGGTAGTGGTAAGTTAGCTTCAATTAACTTTTGGCTTTCTGCTTCACACTTATCAAACTGTGCAAATAAGTCTTCTACGTTTGCATGTTCAAAATTATAAGTAGATTGCTCTACTTCATTTTGATGGAACACGTCGCCGTATGTTACGCGCCCTAGTGGACCGTCTGCCCATACTAGGTCGTAAATGCTATCTACGCCTTGAATGTACATTGCTAAACGCTCTAGGCCGTAAGTAATTTCGCCTGTTACTGGTGAGCACTCTAAGCCACCCACTTGTTGAAAGTAGGTAAACTGCGTTACTTCCATGCCGTTTAACCAAATTTCCCATCCCAAGCCCCATGCGCCTAGCGTAGGTGATTCCCAGTTATCTTCTACAAAGCGAACTTCGTGAGTAAGGGTATCAATACCCATTGCCGCTAATGAGCCTAAGTAAAGCTCTTGGATGTTATCTGGCGATGGCTTTAAAACTACTTGGAATTGGTAGTAATGTTGTAGGCGATTTGGGTTTTCACCATAGCGGCCATCCGTAGGACGACGACACGGCTGAACGTACGCGCTCGACATTGGCTCTGGACCAATAGACTTTAAAAATGTTTGCGGGTGAAATGTCCCGGCGCCCACTTCCATATCAAGTGGTTGAATAATGACACAGCCTTGCTGCGCCCAATAATCCTGTAAAGCCAGGATCAAACCTTGGAAGGTTTTTACGTCATATTTTTGCATATTTGGCTTTTTACTATCTAAGAAGTAGCGTGAAAATTACCCTTAGTATACCGTGTGTACACTCAGGTTTTAAGCAGTTTGTGTAATTGAAAAAATAAAAAAGGAGCCATTAGGCTCCTTTTTCGGTGTAAGTAATATTTTTACACGTCTAGATTAACTACGCGTAGAGCGTTAGTTTCGATAAACTCTCTACGAGGCTCTACTTGATCACCCATTAAGGTGGCAAATAATTGATCCGCGCCAACAGCATCTTCAATCGTTACTTGTAACATACGACGGGCACTAGGATCCATTGTCGTTTCCCAAAGCTGGCTTGGGTTCATTTCACCCAGTCCTTTATAGCGTTGAATGTAGATCCCGCGCTTAGATTCTGTGATCAACCATTCCAAAGCATCCACAAAGTTATCAACAGGTTTTGTTTTCTCACCACGTTGAATATAAGCACCTTCTTTTAGGATGTTTGCAATGTTAGTACCAGTCACAGCAATGCGTTGGTAGTCACGTGATGCAATAAAGTCATAATGAAGTACATGTGCTTTATCAACACCGTGCTGACGAATATTCACAACCGGGTAATACATATTACGCTCAGCGTCAAACTCTGTGCCTGCATGGAAAATAGTTGCATCTTCATCACGTGCAATCAAGTCATCAACTAACTCTTTTGTCCAAGCAATTACTTTAGCTTCGTCAGAAAGGTCATCAGTTTTCAACTCTGTTTGGTAGATTAAGCGTTCCATTACCGTGTTAGGATATTTACGCTTTAAACGCTCAATAACTTTAACTGTATTTTGGTAATCGTGAACGACTTTCTCTAGCGCTTCACCTTCTAGCGCAGAAGCATCTGCACTTGGATATAAAGCAGCATTATTAAGTGCAAGCGACGTTAAGTACTCTACTAATGCTGGATCATCTTTAATATAACGCTCTTGCTTACCTTTTTTCACTTTATAAAGTGGTGGTTGAGCAATATAAATATAACCGCGTTCTACAATTTCAGGCATTTGACGATAGAAGAATGTTAGTAGTAACGTACGAATGTGAGAACCATCCACGTCCGCATCGGTCATGATGATGATACGGTGATAACGTAATTTCTCAGGGTTATATTCGTCACGACCAATACCACACCCTAATGCAGTAATTAGTGTTGCTACTTCTTGCGAAGATAACATTTTATCAAAACGTGCTTTTTCTACGTTTAATATTTTACCTTTAAGCGGAAGAATAGCTTGGTTTTTACGGTTACGTCCCTGCTTGGCTGATCCGCCAGCAGAGTCCCCTTCCACTATATATAGTTCAGATTGTGCTGGGTCTTTTTCTTGGCAATCAGCTAGCTTACCTGGTAAGCCTGCTAAGTCCATTGCACCTTTACGTCGTGTCATTTCACGGGCTTTACGCGCCGCTTCACGTGCACGTGAGGCATCAATAATCTTACCTACAACAATTTTGGCATCAGTTGGGTTTTCTAGTAAAAACTCAGTGAATTTTTCAGCCATTGCTTGTTCAACCGCAGATTTAACTTCACTTGATACTAGCTTGTCTTTAGTTTGTGATGAGAACTTAGGATCAGGAACTTTAACACTAACAACAGCCGTTAAGCCTTCACGGGCATCATCACCGGTAGCATTGCTGGTTGTTTTAGCTTTTTTGTTAAAGCCTTCTTTTTCCATGTAGTTATTAAGTGTACGTGTTAGCGCTGATCTAAAACCGGCTAAGTGAGTACCACCATCACGTTGTGGAATATTATTTGTGAAACAGTAAATGTTTTCTTGGTATGCATCATTCCACTGCATTGATACTTCAACACTAATACCATCTTCTTCACGTTCGTGAGTAAAATGGAACACACCTTTATGTATAGGTGTTTTATTACGGTTTAAGTATTCTACGAAAGCTTGAATACCGCCTTCATATTTAAAGTGGTCAGATTTATTTTCTTCACGCTCATCATTTAAGATGATGCTCACACCTGAGTTTAGGAATGAAAGCTCGCGTAAACGCTTAGCTAAAATGTCGTAATGAAAATCTAAATTTGTGAATGTTTCAGCGCTTGGCCAAAAACGTAATTCTGTACCAGTTGTTTCTGAGTCACCAATTACAGCTAAAGGTGCATCTGGAACACCCATAGTATAAAACTGCTCATGAAGCTTTCCTTCACGACGAACAGTCAGTTTTAGTTTTTCTGAAAGTGCATTTACAACAGAAACACCAACACCGTGTAAGCCACCTGATACTTTATAAGAGTTATCATCAAACTTACCACCGGCATGAAGTACCGTCATAATAACTTCGGCTGCAGATACGCCTTCTTCTTCATGGATAGAAGTTGGGATACCACGACCGTTATCTCGAACTGAGACAGAACCGTCTAAGTGAATCGTTACATAAATATCATCACAATGACCTGCTAAGGCTTCATCGATCGAGTTATCAACGACCTCAAACACCATGTGGTGTAAGCCTGTGCCATCATCGGTGTCCCCAATATACATTCCAGGACGCTTTCTTACTGCGTCTAATCCTTTAAGTACTTTAATACTCGACGAGTCATAATTCTCAGACATGGTTAATCCCACTTATCTTGTTATTAGGTTGCCATGTTTCACGTGGAACATTTGTAGTTCTCGTTGCATGGGTTCCACCACAGCAGAAATACTTTCAGATAAAATTGAAGAGATAAAAATTTGAGAACTGCAGTGAGCAAGTAATTGTCCCACTTTCTCTTTTGTATCTTCGCCTAATTCTGAAGGTAGATCATCTATTAGCAATATAGATTGCTTATCTGTCTCTGACTCAATTAAGCTATTTTGCGTAACTTTCAACGCATACAATAATAGCTTCAATTGACCGCGTGAGAATGTATTCTCCACACTGTTGCCAGCGACACTAAAACTAAAATCGGCCTTATGAGGGCCTTTACTTGTAAACCCTTGGCGAGCATCTCGCTCAAAGTTTTGCTCTAACGCATCTGCAAGAGATTCAGTCTCTTTCCAGCCTGCGCTAAAGGTCATTTCTAAATCACGTACAAGCGTCAATTCTGCACACATTTTATCAAAAAATTGCTGCTTAAACCTACTTATATACGCCAATCTTAATTTATTTATTTCTTCAGCCAGTCTAACAAATTCTTTGTCCCAAAACTTAATTTGGTCAAAATAATTCTTGGGCTTAGTTTTTAACAATGCATTACGTTGCTTAAGTACTTTATTAAATGATTGCCACAAAAAAAAGAACTCATGTTCCACGTGGAACAAACCTAAATCTAAAAACTTTCTGCGCTCTTTAGGTCCACCAAAAAACAAAGAATAACTCTCTGGTGTAATAATTTGTACAGGCATAAGTTGAGCGAGTTCTGATATCTTACGGCTCGCCTTACCTTGAATTTTTAAATTGGTCTCACCCGTTTGCGTTTTACTAATACCAATTGGAATTGATAAATCGTGTATTGTTTTACGCCCGTGAATTACAAATTGCTCTTGCTGGTGCGCAATAATACTTTTGTGTTTTGGAGTACGAAAAGATTTGCCATGAGAAAGGTAATATATAGCCTCTAAAAGGCTGGTTTTTCCGCTGCCATTTTCACCATAAATTATATTAACGCCGTTGACTGGTTCTAGCGTCAGCGCCTCAATATTACGAAAATATTTGAGGCTCAAATGACTTAAGCTCATTATGTATTTATAGTCTTATAAACGCATAGGCATAACAACGTACATTGCTTCTTCATCGCCTGCACCTTCAATTAATGCACTGCTGTTTGAGTCGGCTAATGTAAATAGTACGTCTTCTGTTTTTAATGTGTTTAGTACATCTAATACGTAAGACACGTTGAATCCTATTTCTAGGTCCGCGCCTTCGTAACTTACTTCAAC
Organism: Pseudoalteromonas sp. SG43-5; assembly: GCF_014164345.1. Classification (NCBI taxonomy): domain Bacteria; kingdom Pseudomonadati; phylum Pseudomonadota; class Gammaproteobacteria; order Alteromonadales; family Pseudoalteromonadaceae; genus Pseudoalteromonas; species Pseudoalteromonas sp. SG43-5. The sequence continues at coordinate 26,363 of NZ_JACJFA010000021.1, read as the reverse complement.
AACTTCTTCAGCTTGTTCTTGCTCTGGGTTATTGGCAGTAATTTTTAATAAACCGTTTGATAGGTTCAAGCGTACACCACGAAATTTTTCATTCGATAAAATAGACACTCGTTGAAACGCATTTCGTAACCATTCTCGGTTAGCTGTAATTACTTTGTCACCACCACGTGGTAATACACGACGGTAATCAGGAAAGCGTCCATCAACTAGCTTACTTGTAAATGTAAACTCAATATCAATAATACGTATATGGTTAGCACCAAACTGAATTGTAACCAATTCGTCGTCAGCTACCATAAGGCGCATAATTTCTTGCACACCTTTGCGAGGTATAATTAATTGACGTTGAGTATTAAGCGATTGCGTTAATTGCTTTTGTGCAATAGCTAAACGGTGACCATCTGTTGCTACTGTTTTTATATCTGTATTATCTACTTCAAACGACATACCGTTTAAGTAATAACGTACGTCTTGATTTGCCATCGAAAAATGTGTGCTTTCGAGTAATTTACGAAGCTCTAAACGAGTTAGTTGAAATTCAACCTCACCATCCCACTGCTCTAAATTAGGAAAATCATCAGCAGATAAAGTCGTTAATGAAAAACGGCTTTTACCACTGGTTAAAAGTAATTGGTGCTCTTGCAAGCTTAAAGTAATGTCTGAACCATCAGGTAGACTTTTACAAATATCGAGTAACTTTTTAGCGGGTAACGTTAGTTTTGTATCGGCAATATCATCACCTACAAATACGCCAGAAACTAATTCAATTTCAAGGTCAGTACCCGTCATTGAAAGTTGTCCGTTTTCTACCACTAACAAAACGTTAGATAAGATTGGTAGCGTGTGTTTGCGCTCTATTGCACCCGACACTTGCACCAATGGCTTTAAAAATTGTTGTCTTGATATTGTTATTTGCATAATAAAGTCAGCCCTAAGATGACAATGTTCTTATTAAGTTTTGGTAATCTTCTTTAATTTCGTGGCTTTCGTCACGTAGTGATTTTATCTTACGACATGCGTGTAATACGGTCGTATGATCGCGTCCACCAAATGCGTCACCAATCTCAGGTAAGCTGTGATTAGTTAATTCTTTAGATAATGCCATGGCAACTTGGCGTGGCCTTGCTATAGAGCGGCTGCGGCGCTTAGACAATAGATCTGACACTCGAATTCGGTAGTACTCAGCAACGGTGCGCTGAATATTATCTATCGTAACCAGCTTATCTTGCAAGGCAAGTAAATCGCGTAGTGCTTCTTTTACAAAATCAATCGAAATTGGACGACCTGTAAAATTAGCATTAGCAATTACACGGTTAAGTGCGCCTTCTAGTTCACGTACATTTGAACGTAATTTTTTGGCGATAAAAAAGGCAACTTCATGTGGTAAGTTAATCTTACTTTGCTGTGCTTTCTTCATCAAAATAGCAACGCGAGTTTCAAGCTCTGGTGGCTCAATCGCGATTGTTAATCCCCAACCAAAACGTGATTTAAGACGGTCTTCGACCCCTTCAATCTCTTTTGGATAACGGTCAGAGGTTAAAATAATTTGTTGGTTGCCTTCAAGCAATGCATTAAAGGTATGAAAAAACTCTTCTTGTGAACGCTCTTTATTAGCAAAAAATTGAATATCATCAATCATTAATGCGTCAACACTGCGGTAATAACGCTTAAATTCTTCTATCGCATTATTTTGTAGTGCCTTTACCATGTCTTGAACAAAGCGTTCTGAATGCATGTAAACAATTTTAGCATCTGGCTTGTTTGCCATAATGCCGTTACCTACAGCATGTAATAAGTGAGTTTTACCTAAACCAGTACCACCATAAATAAATACAGGGTTAAAAGCAGAGCCAGGATTATCGGCAACTTGAGTGGCCGCTGCTTTTGCTAATTGGTTTGACTTACCCTCAACAAAACTGTCAAAGGTATAGTTTTCTTTAATGTTAGATTTGTAACCTGACTTAGGTGCAGGTTCAACAACAGGCTTTTGCTCACGAGGCTGTTGTTTTGTAGAAGCTTGTGGTGCTGATTGCGTTTCTATAACCGGTGCAGCTTGTGCATTTAATAAAGGCTTACTACCTACATCAAAACGTAGCTTTGGTGCTTCAACACCACAAATTTCTACTAATAATTCGTTAATTCTATTTAGGTACTTTTCTCTTACCCAATCAAGCACAAAGCGATTAGGTGCATAAATCGTCAAGGTATCTTCGGTACTTTCTGCTTGTAGTGGTCTTACCCACATACTGAATTGCTGCGAAGGCAGCTCATCTTGCAATACATATAAACAACTTTGCCAAACCGACAGATACACAGTTAAACTCCCAGAGATATAATTTTTATTCCCGCACATCATTAATGATTATAAATCATACATTTATTGCGTTCAAATGGTCCAATAAGCGACCCAAGACCGCGTATTATGAAGGCACTTTATCCACAAGTAAAAGATTGATTTTTATAAAATTGTTGATATCGATGTATAAAACCATTAACAACCTGATTTAAAACAGTTTTTATTTTAGATCCGAAGAGGAGATCATAACAAAATAACACCAAGATCGCGAACCAAATTTACGATCCAATTTTCTTTTCCCCCGCTTTTATTCACTTTTTATACAGGGGCTGTGGAAAACTTCTTATTTATGATGATCCTATCAGATCGCTCTACATGATCTCTTTATGAACCATAAGTAGGCTCTATACTGCGAACGTAATTATGATTGACTTTACGTTACTTACTCTATAATATCTCGCGCTCGCAATGGCACCTATGCCAGGATCGCGACCTGTATAGGATGTTTTAACTTTAACCGATCGGATGAGATTGTTATGAAAAGAACTTTTCAACCTAGCGTTTTAAAACGCAAACGTGCACACGGCTTCCGTGCTCGCATGGCAACTGTAAATGGCCGTAAAGTATTAGCACGTCGCCGCGCTAAAGGCCGCAAAGTTCTTTCTGCTTAATTTATAAGTGGAAGACTTTAGCTTTGGCAGGGAGTTACGTCTGTTAACTCCCTCGCATTACTCTCGCATATTTAATGAACCCGCTCGGGCTGCAACTCCTTTCTTTACTCTATTAGCTAAACCAAATGACCAAGAAAAACCTCGGTTAGGTCTTACTGTTGCTAAAAAACGCGTAAAAAAGGCATGCCAACGAAACCGTATTAAACGTCTCGCTCGCGAAAGTTTTCGTTTAAATCAACACAGCATCGATAATATTGATATTGTGCTTATGGTGAAAAGTGGTATTGATGAACAGTCTAATGAAGAATTAACCAAACAACTTACTAAATTATGGCGAAAAATTAACGAACGCTGTAAACCAGGTGCACCTAAACCGCCACCTTTTAAGAAACGCCCAAACAAATCAGCTAAATCTAATAAACAAACCTAATTGCAATAGAATTGCAGGGTTAATTAATGTATCTTTAGCTCACCTTTTAATCATGCATTTAAAATTTCTAATTGAGTCTTTAAATACATGATATCTATCTCACTAAACTTAAGTAGGGGCATAAACATCATGAGGTTAATTAAACCACTTGTTGCTTTTCCTAAGATTTGTTTAGTGTTATTTATCCGCGGTTATCAAAAGTGGATTAGCCCGCTGTTAGGTCCGCATTGTCGTTTTAATCCAAGCTGCTCACATTATGCAATTCAAGCAATTAATTTGCATGGATTTATAAAAGGTAGTTGGTTAGCTTTAAAACGCATATTAAAATGCCATCCTTTACATTCAGGTGGAGACGATCCCGTACCTGAAAAATTAACCCATATTAACCACCAACACGAGAAATAAGAGCTGTTATGGAATCGCAACGCACGTTTTTATTAATTGGCCTAATGCTAGTGTCGTTTTTATTGTTCCAAGAATGGGATAATGATTACAACAAGCCTAAAGCCGATCCAAGTGCCACAACACAAACACTACAAGCAAATTCACCAGAGTCGGATGATTATATTCCTTCATCGTCAGATTCAGGTTTACCCGCTTCAGCAACTTTAGCTAAACGTTCAGTTATTGAAATCACAACTGACGTTTTTAAAGTTAAAATTGACACCAAAGGCGGTGACATTGTTGAAACAGACCTTCTTCAATACGAAGAAACTAAAGGAAGTGAAACACCTTATATGCTTCTTGGTCAGCTTGATAGTGGCAAACAATACTTTTCACAAAGTGGCTTAATTGGCTTAAATGGCCCTGACGCATCAGCTAACGGTCGCCCTACTTATAGTACCGAACAAAAATCATATACCTTAACGGGTGATGAGCTTCGCGTTCCACTTCAGTTTACTGATAGTAATGGTGTTAGTTTTACTAAAACATATGTATTTAAAAAAGGTCAGTATGACGTAGGCTTAGAATACAAAATCAACAACACTACCAGCGCACCTCTTCAAGTACAGCTATACACGCAAATTAAGCGTACCGTACAAGAAAAAGGTAGCATGGTTGATCAAAACTATTTAGGTGCTGCATACGGTACTGACGAAGAACCATACGAAAAGTATAGTTTTTCAGATATGGCTGATAAAAACCTAAACAAAAACACGCAAGGTGGTTATGTTGCATTTATACAACATTACTTTGTAAGTGCTTGGGTTCCAATGCAGGATCAAACAAATACAATTTATAGTTTAATTACAAAAAGTAATGCCGCTATTATTGGTGCTAAAGATCCCGCTGTAAATATTCAAGCTGGTAGTGAGCAAACACTAACTGCTACTTATTATATGGGTCCGAAAGAGTCAGATATTCTTGAAGCAATTCACCCAGACTTAGACTTAACTGTAGATTACGGTTGGTTATGGTTTATTTCGCAACCTTTATTTGTATTGCTAAAATGGCTACATAGCATTTTAGGTAACTGGGGTGTAGCAATTATTGCCATCACTATTATCGTTAAATCGTTAATGTACCCACTTACTAAAGCGCAATACACTTCAATGGCAAAAATGCGTGCCCTACAGCCTAAAATGGCAGCTCTTAAAGAAAAGTTTGGTGACGACCGTCAAAAGTTCGGCCAAGCAACTATGGAAATGTACAAAAAAGAAAAAGTTAACCCAATGGGTGGCTGTTTCCCTATTTTGCTACAAATGCCAATTTTCTTAGCCTTGTTCTACGTATTCTTAGAGTCAACTGAACTTCGCCATGCTGAATTTATTTTTTGGTTAACAGACCTTTCTGCACAAGACCCGTACTACGTATTACCAATCTTATTTGGTGCGAGTATGTTTGTGACGCAAAAACTTCAGCCTATGACGGTAACTGATCCAATGCAGCAAAAAATGATGACCTTTATGCCGGTTATCTTCTCTGTATTCTTCTTATGGTTCCCATCGGGTTTAGTTCTTTACTGGTTAGTGTCTAACCTTATTTCTATTGTCCAGATGTTAATCATCTACCGTGGCATGGAAAAGAAAGGAATTAAAGTAAGAGGCTAACTAAGCTCCTACTTATATAAAGGCGACTTCGGTCGCCTTTTTTATTGCCTGTTTTTCACCAGAGTATTCGCGAGTGTTTATTTCATAGGTTACAATACCGCCATAAAGTTACTCATCGTTGGCAAATTAATAGCATGATCAATCAAGATACAATTGCAGCACAAGCAACTGCCCCCGGACGTGGTGGTGTTGGTATTATTCGCGTTTCAGGTAGCCTTGCTAAAAGTGTCGCCGAAAAAGTAGTAGGTAAAATTCCTAAAGTTCGCTACGCCGATTACGTGCCATTTAAAAGCCTAGCTGGCGAGCAACTTGACCAAGGTATTGCGATTTACTTTGCAGGTCCTAACTCATTTACTGGTGAAGACGTACTTGAATTACAAGGCCACGGCGGTCCTGTAGTACTTGATATGCTACTTAAAGAAATTAGTAAAATAGAGGGCGTTCGTTTAGCAAAGCCTGGTGAGTTTTCTGAACGCGCATTTATGAATGACAAGCTTGATTTAACACAAGCAGAGGCCATCGCCGACTTAATTAATGCTACAAGCGAACAAGCTGCCAAAAGCGCCCTACAGTCTCTCCAAGGTGAATTTTCTAAACACATAGAAACGCTTGTAGAAAAAGTAATTCACTTACGTATGTATGTAGAAGCGGCAATAGATTTTCCTGATGAAGAAATTGATTTTTTATCAGACGGTAAGGTATCAGGCGACTTAGACGCCATCATTACCCAGCTTAATACCGTAACCAACCAAGCCAAGCAAGGCAGCATCATGCGCGAAGGTATGCGTGTTGTTATTGCTGGTCGCCCAAATGCCGGTAAATCAAGCCTATTAAATGCCCTAGCCGGTCGTGAAGCTGCAATCGTAACAGAAATAGCCGGTACCACTCGCGACGTACTACGAGAGCATATACATATAGATGGTATGCCACTGCATATTATAGATACAGCAGGCCTACGAGAGAGCCCTGACCGCGTAGAACAAATAGGTATTGAGCGGGCGTGGGATGAAATAAACCAAGCCGATCGCGTTTTATTTATGCTTGATGGCACTGACACTATAGATACTGACCCGCATAAAATTTGGCCTGAATTTATGGCCAAATTACCAGAAGGTATGGGGGTTACGGTCATCAGAAATAAAGCTGATTTATCGGGTGATATAGTAGGAATGGAGCAAGAGCAACAATACCCGGTCATCAGCTTAAGTGCTAAAAATGCTGACGGTATTGAACTTGTTCGCGAGCATTTAAAAGCCTGTATAGGCTTTCAAGGCGCAACAGAGGGTGGCTTTATGGCGCGCCGTCGTCATTTGGATGCGCTAGAGAGTGCTGCGTATCATTTAGAAACAGGTAAAACACAATTAGAAATGCACATTGCTGGTGAAATATTGGCTGAAGAACTGCGTTTAACACAGCAGTATTTAAACGAAATAACCGGTGAATTTACCTCAGACGACTTACTTGGCAAAATATTTAGCTCATTTTGTATTGGTAAATAAGCACCTTATTACAGATATATTTTTATTATAAGAGTACTTCGGTGCTCTTTTTTTATGTAAAATATTCACTATAAAATATGTATTTGTACCGTCAATCCCAGCCAGTTCTGCCAATAAAATCATACCCAAAGCGATAATTATTACCAGCCAGATCATGTAGATTAGACAGTGAAAAGAGCCTTTAAGTAAGGTATTAATAGCGCAAGTAACACCCATTTTAAGGTCAAAACCTCAAAACCGATACATATTTCAAACAAAAATACGTTTTAAAATCGTTATCCTCCACACAAAAGTTAGTTATAAATAGCTTTTTTATAATTACCTAGCTCATAAAAACTAATATTATTTGCTCAATTTAAGAGCTAAAACGTGACGATAAGCACTCTAAATAATCAACTTTATACAACATATGGACAGACGATCACTGCGGCTTTTTAATAAAAATGACTCGAGATTTGAGTGCATCAAACTTTTGATCTACTAATCCACCAGCAAAATACATAAAAAAAGCAGCTATAAATACGCATTAAATTAAATATATTGAGATCACTTATCCACAAAACCTAATTTTTAGCTCAAATAAATAGTAAATTGAGCCACCTCGCAGATAAAAACCTAATGTTCTATTAAAAATTATCTGTTTATAAGCTTATTTTTAATTAATTTCGTTAGATCAGCTCAATTAGATCATTTAATAAAATTATTTTCGATCTAAATTTAAGGTTATCAACAACCTTTATATCCACATTATGATCACCTTGTGCTTTTTATGCCTAGATTTATAATTAAATCTTTCACTAAATAGTAATATCAATAACTTAGCGATTATTAAACAACCTAAAAGGTGTGTTTAAACAGAGCTTCCCCCACTGTTATCAACAACTTGATCAGAAGATTACATTTAAAGATATTTTGTTAATTCCTATAATATCAACAGCTTAAGGAGGCGCTTTCAAATAAGAGTAAAATTAGCACAAAAATAGTTATACAAAAAAGCACTCTTAACTTTACTGTTACTCACACTCAGTTATCATAGGCAGCAATTAAAACCAATGTGATCACTAATATTCATGAGTTCAGTAAATCTTATTGTTGGCAGCCAAATGGGATCAGCCGAGTATGTTGCAGAGCAACTAAGCGACGCGCTTAATAACCTTGGTATTACTACACAACTACATGATCAACCTGAATTTAGCGATATAGATCAGCAAAATACTATTTGGTTAATTTGCACATCTACTTATGGTGCAGGTGATTATCCTGAAAACTTTATTAGCTTTGTTGAAGATGTGACTCAAGCTAATGATTTATCAGAATTAAAATACTCAGTAATCGCTTTAGGTGATACCAGTTATGACACTTACAACCAAGCTGGACGTAATATAGATGCCTTATTATCTCAAAAAGGCGCTATAAAAGTAGCAGAACGCTTAGAGCTTAATATTCTCGATGAAGCACTACCAGAAGACACAGCATTAGCATGGTTAGACTCTTGGATAACCAAAACAGGCTTAAAATAGATAGATCAAGTAAAAAGTTATATATAAAGTTACCCACAATTTACTAATAATTTAATAGATTTTGTGGATAAAGATTGAATAAACTGCTTTTTAAAGCATGCTTATCCATGGGATAAGATCCAACTGATTCAGCCCTGTGCATAAGGAGCCTTTTTGATCAGAGCTTATCTGCTGGATGATCCGATCATATTAACACCTTTAAATCTGATCTAATTTCATGTTTTAAATGAAGATCTAAACCTTATCAACAGAAAAGCTGATCAGTAGTAGTTATAGTAATAAAAGATCTCTTTAAAAGATCCTTTATATTATTAGAGATCACATACTTAGATCTTGCTCTTTGTTTAATCATTTATCTTCTGCCAATTTCTAGGTAGAATACGCTCCCTTTTGAAGTTTACCGGTTTGATTTAAGTAGGATCCCATTAATGATTTTTCACGAAAATTTTGACGTTATCGTAGTAGGTGGTGGACATGCTGGCACTGAAGCCGCATTAGCAGCTGCCCGTATGGGGATGAATACCCTGCTACTGACTCACAATATGGATACCCTTGGTCAAATGTCTTGTAACCCAGCGATTGGTGGGATTGGCAAAGGTCATTTGGTAAAAGAAATTGATGCGCTTGGCGGTGCAATGGCACAGGCCATTGACAAAGGCGGGATCCAATTTCGCACACTAAACTCTTCAAAAGGACCTGCTGTTCGTGCAACTCGAGCACAAGCAGATCGCGCTTTGTACAAAGCAGCTATTCAAACAACATTACAAAATCAAGATAACCTTAAGATTTTTCAACAATCATGTGATGATCTTATTGTTGAAAACGATCGTGTTACTGGCGTAGTAACTCAAATGGGTTTACGTTTTAGTGCTCCAAGTGTTGTTTTAACCGTGGGTACTTTTTTAGGTGGCCAAATACACATTGGTTTAGAAAATTACAAAGGCGGTCGTGCTGGTGATCCACCATCAATTGCATTGGCTGAACGTTTACGCGAACACCCTTTTAGAGTGGATCGTTTAAAAACAGGTACTCCGCCACGTATTGATGCACGTACTGTTGATTTTACAAAAATGGAAGCACAGCCTGGTGATATGCCAACACCTGTATTTTCATTTATGGGTAAACAATCAGATCACCCACAACAAATACCGTGTTACATCACTTACACCAACGAAAAAACACATGATGTTATTCGTAAAAACCTACATCGCTCACCTATGTACTCAGGTGTTATTGAAGGTATTGGTCCACGCTACTGCCCATCAATTGAAGATAAAATTGTACGTTTTGCGGATAAAGATAAGCACCAAATATTTGTTGAACCTGAAGGCTTAACATCATACGAATTATATCCAAATGGTATTTCTACTAGTTTACCGTTTGATGTACAACTTGAGATTGTACAATCTATTTCTGGTTTTGAAAATGCACATATTTGTCGACCAGGCTATGCAATAGAATATGACTACTTTGATCCACGCGACTTAAAACAGTCTTTAGAAACAAAATTTATCGAAGGCTTATTTTTCGCGGGTCAAATTAACGGCACTACCGGTTATGAAGAAGCGGGTGCACAAGGCTTAATCGCAGGTATGAATGCTGCGTTAAAAGTGCAAGGTAAAGATTCTTGGACGCCACGTCGCGATGAAGCTTACGTGGGTGTATTAATCGACGACTTAGCAACACTGGGTACGAAAGAACCGTACCGCATGTTTACTAGCCGTGCCGAATACCGTTTACTACTTCGTGAAGATAATGCAGATATTCGCTTAACTGAAAAAGGCCGTGAGCTGGGTTTAGTTAATGACGAACGTTGGCAGGCATTTAACGAAAAAATGGAAGTAATCGAAAAAGAGAAGCAACGCATTAAAGATACGTGGATTCATAAAGATCACGTTGTTGTTGATCAAGTAAATGCATTACTAAAAACACCATTAACTCGTGAAGCAAGTTTAGAAGAATTACTTCGTCGTCCAGAGATTCGTTATAACGATCTTATGGCTATTGACGGTTTAGGATCTGAATTTACAAACGTAGCAGCACTTGAACAAGTTGAGATCCATACTAAGTACGCAGGCTATATTGCGCGTCAACAAGATGAGATCAATAAGCAGCTTCGTCATGAGCAAACAATTTTACCAAAAGAGTTTGATTACAAAACTGTATCAGGTTTATCAAATGAGGTTGTTGCTAAGCTTATTGAGTCACGTCCAGACACTATTGGCCAAGCATCGCGTATTTCTGGTATCACCCCAGCGGCGATTTCGCTATTATTAGTGTATCTGAAGAAGCAAGGCTTATTACGCAAATCTGCGTAACGATAAGGGTACATAGTGTTACAGCAACAATTAACTACATTGTTAGCGCAAACTGATATTGCGCTAACGGAAAAACAACAGCAACAGCTAGTTCGTTACGTCGAGTTATTAGATAAGTGGAATAAAGCTTATAATTTAACTTCGGTACGCTTACCTGAAGAAATGATGATTAAGCATATTATGGATAGTTTAGTTGTTGCACCTCACTTACCCGGTCATCATTATATTGATGTTGGCACAGGGCCTGGCCTTCCAGGCATTGTATTAGCGATTGCATTACCTAACACACAATTTGTGTTACTAGATAGTCTAGGTAAACGCGTTCGCTTTTTAATGCATGTTAAACATGAGCTTGGCCTTGATAACGTAACACCTGTTCAGTCAAGAGTTGAAGAATATCAGCCAAGTGTTAAATTAGATGGCGTACTCAGTCGTGCATTTGCTTCATTACAAGATATGGTTGACTGGTGTTCGCACTTAATTGATCATTCGGGTAAATTTATAGCGCTTAAAGGTGTGTTCCCTAGTGAAGAGCTAGAGTCATTACCTACTGGCGTTAAGTTTGAGCAAAAAATTGCATTAGAAGTACCTAAGTTAGATGCACAACGACATTTAATTATTCTTTCTAAAGACTAGGGATCAGAGACACCGTGGCAAAAGTCATCGCATTAGCAAATCAAAAAGGTGGAGTGGGTAAAACTACAACCGCTGTAAACCTCGCTGCGTCTATGGCTGCAACGAAACGTAAAGTGCTGTTAATTGATCTCGATCCGCAAGGCAATGCGACTATGGGAAGTGGCGTAGATAAGTACGGCGACGTACCAACTATTTACGACTTACTCATTGAAGATAAACCTATAGAAGACGTTATTATCAAAGAAACGTCTGGCGAGTACCATATGATTGCTGCAAATGGTGATGTAACCGCTGCAGAAGTTAAACTTATGGAATTATTTGCCCGTGAAGTGCGCTTACGTAACGCACTTGAAAAAATTCAGGATCAGTACGAATTTATTTTTATCGACTGTCCACCCTCTTTAAATATGTTAACTGTTAACGCAATGGCCGCAGCTGATTCTATTTTAGTGCCAATGCAGTGTGAGTATTATGCACTTGAAGGGTTAACCGCATTAATGGATACGATTACGCAGCTTGCTAAGTTAGTAAACCCTAGCTTACAAATTGAAGGCATACTTCGTACTATGTACGATCCGCGTAACCGTTTAGCGAATGACGTATCAGAACAATTAAAACAACATTTTGGCGACAAAGTATACCGTACGGTGATCCCGCGTAATGTTCGTTTAGCAGAGGCACCTAGTTTTGGTACACCTGCTATGTATTATGACCGGGCATCAAGTGGCGCTAAAGCATATTTAGCACTCGCTGGTGAAATGTTACGTAGAAAAGAAAAAACAGCGTCCGTTGTCGCCTAACTTTGAGGTAAAAAAATAACATGTCTGCTAAAAAACGAGGTTTAGGCCGAGGACTCGATGCACTTTTAAGTTCGTCAAAGCCTACACCGAGCGCAAGCAAGGAACAAGACACATCAAACGTGACTGAAGCTGTAAAAAATGCGGCTGGGCCAAATAACAGTGAATTACAAAAACTCCCAATCGAGTTTTTACACTCTGGTAAATATCAACCTCGTAAAGACATGTCCGAAGAGGCACTAGAAGAGCTTGCTAGTTCTATTCGCTCACAAGGTATTATTCAACCTATAGTCGTGCGCCCTATTGCACAAAATAGTTTTGAAATTATCGCCGGTGAGCGTCGTTGGCGTGCAGCGCAAATAGCTAAGCTTGAAACAGTACCTTGTATTATTAAAGACGTACCAGATGAAGCTGCAGTAGCTATTGCGCTAATAGAAAATATTCAACGTGAAGACTTAAATGCCATGGAAGAAGCGGTTGCGTTAAATCGCTTACTCAATGAGTTTGAACTAACACATCAACAAGTTGCTGATGCGGTTGGCAAATCACGCACTACAGTAACTAACTTACTTCGTTTAAATAATTTAAACAGTGATGTAAAAATTCTGTTAGAACATGGCGACATTGAAATGGGGCACGCTCGTTGTTTATTAGCCCTTGAGGGAGAAGCACAATCAGATGCTGCTCGTTTAGCTGTTGCTAAAGCACTAACCGTTCGTGAAACCGAGAAGTTAGTTCGTTCAATTTTAGAACCCGTGCCAGCTAAAGAAATAGCTGAAAAAGATCCAGATGTTAAACAGTTAGAGCAACAACTCGCTGAAAACCTAGGTGCCAAAGTAGAAATAAATTACAACAAAAAAGGCAAAGGTAAGCTTGTTATTTCTTATACTAATTTGGACGAACTTGACGGCATTTTAAATCGCATTAATCAAGACAATACCCACCATTAGTTTTCTACATGTCTAAAAAGGGACATTTGTAGCTATTTCGTGTTACAAAGCGTCTACTCAAGTTGCAAAACTGGCAGGATTAAGTATAATTTCGCCAGTTTTCACACCCTAACAATTAGAACGCAATAAAGGTTAACTAAACGTGACTGATAAGTTAGCGAGTCCATATCGACTTGCCGTATTAAAGTTAATTTGCCTTCAGGGTGTTGTAGCATTAGTTGCTGCTGTAATTATTTGTTTTAGTTCGGGAGTCAATGCCGCGCTTTCATCACTCGCTGGTGGAGTTGTCGCAGTACTTCCGCACTTTGTATTTGGTCTTTATGCATTCAGACATATGGGTGCAAGTCGAGCAAATCAAGCGTATGCCTCGTTGAAACGCGGCAACGGATTAAAATTTATGCTAACAATTGTATTGTTTGCGCTAGTACTGAAGCATTTTCCGGTAATTTTATTACCCTTTTTTAGTACTTATATACTGGCGCTCTTTACTGGATTGTTCGCACCCGTTTTTTTTAAACATTAACTTTGGGATATAACATGGCAGCAGAAGAAGTTACTCTATCTGGCCATATCCAGCACCATTTGACCAATGCTAAGATGTGTTCGACCGATACAGGTCTCGCCTTCAATAAAGCATGTACGGATAGTGGTTTCTGGACATGGCATATAGATACCCTCGCATGGTCTATCGGTTTAGGTCTTATATTTTTATGGATCTTTCGTAGTGCCGCTAAAAAATCAACACTAGGTGTACCTGGAAAATTTCAATGTTTCATTGAAATGGTAGTAGAGTTTGTTGGTGACAACGTACGTGATACTTTCCATGGTAAAAGCAAGCTTATTGCACCATTAGCATTAACAATATTCGTTTGGATATTTTTAATGAACTTAATGGATTTAATACCGGTTGACTTTTTACCTGCATTAGCTGGTTTTGTTGGTGAGACTGCGTTTGGTATGGATTCACACGATGTGTACATGAAAATTGTACCAACGACTGACATTAATATGACTGCAGCGCTAGCGCTGGGTGTATTTATTTTAATGATAGGCTACTCAATTAAAATAAAAGGAATCGGTGGTTTTATTAAAGAACTAACACTTCACCCGTTTAGTTCAAATAATACTGCACTACAAATCCTTTTAATCCCGTTTAACTTATTACTTGAACTGATTGCGCTGGTTTCTAAACCGTTTTCATTAGCGCTACGTCTGTTTGGTAACTTATATGCAGGTGAATTGATTTTCATCTTGATCGGCGCTATCGGATTTATGCAATTACCATTGCATTTTGTTTGGGCTGTATTCCACATCTTAGTAATTGTATTGCAAGCATTCGTATTTATGATGCTTACGATTGTATACCTAAGCATGGCAAGTTCAGATAATCACTAATTTTTAGATTTACAATTTTACTTTTACTTTTAACTTTACAATTGAAACTTTGGAGAAATAAATGGAAGCTTTAGAATTATTAACAGGCTTAAAATACATCGCAGTAGCTTTACTAATCGGTTTTGGTGCAATCGGCACAGCAATCGGTTTTGGTAACATGGGCGGTAAATTCCTTGAAGCATGTGCGCGTCAACCTGAGCTTGCACCTTCGCTACAAGTTAAGATGTTTATTCTTGCTGGTCTAATCGATGCTGTAGCAATGATTGGTGTTGGTATCGCTATGGTATTGTTGTTCGTACTTTAATTTTATTTTTTGAACAGCTTACTATTTAAGGAGGAGCGGTTGTGAATTTAAACGCCACTCTTATCGGTGAATTGATTGCGTTTACGGTGTTCGTATTATTTTGTATGAAATACGTATGGCCACCATTGAACGGTGCAATTGAAGCTCGCCAGAAAAAAATCGAAGATGGTTTAGCTGCCTCTGATAGAGCCGAAAAAGACTTAGAACTTGCGCAAAAGAAAGCTGCTGAACAGCTTAAAGATGCAAAAGCTCAAGCGGCTGATATCATTGATCAAGCTAAAAAGCGTGCAGTGCTAATTGTTGACGAAGAAACACTTCGTGGTCAGCAAGAGCGTGAAAGTATCATTGCTCAAGGGCACTCTGAAGTTGAGTCTGAACGTAATCGCATAACAGAAGAGCTACGTAAGCAAGTAGCAACTCTGGCAGTGATTGGTGCAGAACGTATTTTAGAGCGTGAAATTAATCAAGCCGCACATAGTGACATCGTTGAAAAACTTGTCGCTGAGCTGTAATTAGGAGGGTATGAGCATGTCTAATTTGACTACTATCGCTCGCCCATACGCTAAAGCGGCTTTTGAACTTGCCGTTGAGAAAGGCACTCTAGAAAGCTGGAATGATATGTTGTTCTTTGCAGGCCACGTAGCCAGCAATGAACAAGCATCATCTGCTTTAGCAGGTATGCCTACAGCTACTGCACAAGCTGAATTATTTATTCAACTTTGTGCTGAGCAGCTCAACGAACAAGGTCAGAACCTAGTTAAGGTGATGGCTGAAAATGGACGTTTGACAGCTCTACCTGACGTTGCTGAGTTATTTGCTGAATTTAAAGCAGAATACGATAAAGAAATCGAAGTAGATGTGATTTCTGCAACTCCTCTTGTTGCTGCGCAACAAGAGTCATTGGTAGCGGCACTTGAAAAACGTTTCGCACGCAAAGTTAAGCTGAATTGTAGTGAAGACGCGTCAGTGGTTGGTGGACTTATTATTAGGTCTGGCGACACTGTAATCGACGGTACTATTCGCGGTAAATTAAGCCGCTTAGCTACAACACTACAATCGTAATTGGGAAAAAGAGCATGCAACTTAATTCCACTGAAATTTCAGATCTGATCAAACAACGTATTGAGAAGTTCGAAGTTGTAAGTGAAGCTCGTAACGAAGGTACTATTGTATCTGTTACTGACGGTATCATCCGCATCCACGGTCTTGCTGACTGTATGCAAGGTGAAATGATTGAGCTTCCTGGCAGCCGTTATGCTATCGCACTAAACCTTGAGCGCGACTCAATTGGTGCAGTAGTAATGGGTCCGTACGCTGACCTTACTGAAGGCGTAAAAGTATATACAACTGGTCGTATTTTAGAAGTTCCTGTTGGTCCTGGTCTACTTGGTCGTGTTGTAAACACACTAGGTGCTCCAATCGATGGTAAAGGCGCTTTAGATAACGACGGGTTTGAACCTGTAGAAAAAATTGCACCAGGTGTAATCGAGCGTAAATCAGTAGATGAGCCAGTTCAAACTGGTTATAAATCTATCGATGCGATGATTCCAGTTGGTCGTGGTCAACGTGAACTTATCATCGGTGACCGTCAAACAGGTAAAACTGCACTAGCAATCGATGCAATCATCAATCAAAAAGACACAGGCGTTAAGTGTGTGTACGTTGCGATTGGTCAAAAAGCATCTACTATTGCAAACGTAGTTCGTAAATTAGAAGAGCATGGTGCACTAGCAAATACTATCGTAGTTGTTGCATCTGCTTCTGAATCTGCGGCACTTCAGTACTTAGCACCGTTCGCGGGCTGTACTATGGGTGAATACTTCCGTGACCGTGGTGAAAACGCATTAATCGTATATGATGATTTGTCTAAGCAAGCAGTTGCTTACCGTCAAATTTCATTACTACTTAAGCGTCCACCAGGCCGTGAAGCATACCCAGGTGACGTATTCTACCTTCACTCTCGTCTTTTAGAGCGTGCATCGCGTGTAAACGCAGATTACGTTGAAAAGTTCACTAATGGTGAAGTGAAAGGTAAAACTGGTTCATTGACGGCATTGCCAATCATTGAAACTCAAGGCGGCGACGTTTCTGCGTTCGTACCGACTAACGTTATCTCTATCACCGATGGTCAGATCTTCTTAGAAACTGACTTATTCAACTCAGGTATCCGTCCGGCAGTAAATGCTGGTATCTCGGTATCGCGTGTTGGTGGTGCTGCACAAACTAAAATCGTTAAGAAACTAGGTGGCGGTATTCGTCTAGCCCTAGCTCAGTACCGTGAATTAGCTGCGTTCTCGCAGTTCGCGTCTGACCTTGATGATGCAACTCGTGCTCAACTTGAGCATGGTGAGCGTGTAACAGAGCTAATGAAGCAGAAACAGTACGCGCCAATGTCTGTTGCTGAAATGTCTTTGTCGTTATTTGCTGCTGAAAAAGGCTTCCTTCAAGACATCGAAATCGCGAAAATCGGTGACTTTGAAGCAGCTTTACTTTCGTATGCAACTAGCACATACGCAGAGCTTGTGGCTCAAATCAATGAAACTGGTAACTTGAATGCCGAGATCGAAGCGCAGCTTAAAGAACTTCTTACGAAGTTCAAGTCTACGCAAACTTGGTAATTTAGTTATTAATGGTGCGCTTTAGGAAACTAAAGCACACCTTGATTCGGAGAGAGAGTCATGGCCAGCGGAAAAGAGATTAAAAGCAAGATCGGGAGTATTAAAAATACTCAAAAGATCACTAGCGCAATGGAAATGGTTGCTGCGTCTAAAATGAAAAGGGCGCAAGAACGCGTTGCTTCAAGCCGTCCATACGCTAATAAATTACGTGAAGTAATTGGTCGTGTTGCTCAAGCAAATCTTGATTTTACTCACCCGTTCTTAAAAGAACGTGAAGTGAAACGAGTTGGTTATATTGTTATCTCTACAGACCGTGGTCTGTGTGGCGGTCTAAACTCAAACGAGTTTAAGAAAGTTGCACTTGATGTTAAAGCGTGGAAAGAGAAAGGTGTTGATGCTGAATTTGCTACTTTAGGTAGTAAGGCAGCAGGCTTCTTTCAACGTTTTGGTGGTCAACTACTCGCTAAAAAAGCGGGCCTAGGAGATAAACCTTCAGTACAAGACGTTATTGGTCCTGTAAAAATTATGCTTGATGCATTTTCTGAAGGCAAAATAGACCGTTTATTCTTGGTATATAACAAATTCGTTAATACCATGAAGCAAGAGCCAATTATAGATCAGTTACTCCCTTTGCCAAAAGCTGAAGAAGAAGTATCTGCTCACACATGGGATTACTTATACGAGCCAAACCCAGAGGCTATTTTAGAGTCTTTGTTAGTACGCTTTATTGAGTCTCAAGCATACCAAGGTGTGGTAGAAAATGCTGCTTCAGAACAGGCTGCTCGTATGGTTGCAATGAAAGCTGCAACTGATAACGCAGGTGACCTTATGGACGAGCTACAGCTTGTTTATAACAAGGCTCGCCAAGCAGCAATCACACAAGAAATTAGTGAGATTTGTTCTGGCTCAGCAGCAGTTTAATGCTTCGGGTAAAGATTAACGAGAGGAATAGACATGAGTTTAGGTAAGGTCGTCCAAATTATCGGCGCCGTTGTGGATATTGAATTTCCACAAGATAGCGTGCCAGCGGTATACCACGCACTAAGAGTAACAGATGGCGATTTAGCTGGTTTGACTTTAGAAGTTCAACAACAGCTAGGTGGCGGTGTAGTGCGTACTATCGCTATGGGTACTACTGATGGTTTACGTCGTAGTGCTTTAGTTATGAATACAGGTGAATCGATTCAAGTTCCAGTTGGTAAAGCAACACTTGGTCGTATCATGAACGTACTTGGTGAGCCAATCGATGAAGCGGGTCCAATCGGCGAAGAAGACCGTATGTCTATTCACCGTGCAGCGCCTTCATACGAAGAGCAATCAAGTTCAGTTGAGCTTTTAGAAACTGGTATCAAGGTTATCGACCTTGTATGTCCGTTTGCTAAAGGTGGTAAAGTTGGTTTATTCGGTGGTGCCGGTGTTGGTAAAACTGTAAACATGATGGAACTTATCCGTAACATCGCAATCGAGCACAGCGGCTACTCAGTATTCGCAGGTGTTGGTGAGCGTACACGTGAGGGTAACGATTTCTACCATGAGATGAACGATTCAAACGTACTTGATAAAGTATCGCTTGTATACGGTCAGATGAACGAGCCTCCAGGTAACCGTTTACGCGTAGCGTTAACAGGCCTTACTATGGCTGAAAAGTTCCGTGATGAAGGTCGCGATGTACTTTTCTTCGTAGATAATATCTACCGTTATACACTTGCTGGTACTGAAGTATCTGCACTTCTTGGTCGTATGCCGTCAGCGGTAGGTTACCAGCCTACACTTGCTGAAGAAATGGGTGTGCTTCAAGAGCGTATCGCTTCAACTAAGACTGGTTCAATTACATCAATCCAAGCGGTATACGTACCAGCGGATGATTTAACGGATCCATCTCCAGCAACTACCTTTGCTCACTTAGACGCAACAGTAGTACTTTCACGTGATATCGCATCACTTGGTATCTACCCAGCGGTAGATCCACTTGATTCATCTTCGCGTCAACTTGACCCACAAGTAATTGGTCAAGAGCACTACGATACAGCACGTGGCGTTCAAACAGTTCTTCAGCGTTACAAAGAACTTAAAGACATCATTGCAATCCTAGGTATGGACGAGCTTTCTGACGAAGATAAGCAACTTGTATCTCGTGCACGTAAAATCCAACGTTTCCTATCTCAGCCATTCTTCGTGGCAGAGGTGTTTACAGGCGCGTCAGGTAAATACGTATCACTGAAAGATACAATTGCTGGCTTCAAAGGCATTTTAAACGGCGAGTTTGATGAGCTTCCAGAGCAAGCGTTTTACATGGTTGGCTCTATCGAAGAAGCTCAAGAAAAAGCCAAAGGCATGTAACTAGGAGGGTAGTATGACAGCTATGACTGTACATCTTGACGTAGTAAGCGCAGAGCAGAGCTTGTTCTCTGGTCTTGTTGAATCGATTCAAGTATCTGGTAGTGAAGGCGAGCTGGGTGTAAACCTAGGTCATGCTCCACTACTAACTGCCCTTAAACCTGGTATGGTACGTTTAGTTAAGCAATATGGTCACGAAGATGTGTTATATGTTGCTGGCGGTACATTAGAAGTTCAACCAAATCACATCACGATTCTTGCAGATACTGCGGTTCGTGGTGAAGATTTAGATGAAGATTCTGTACAAAAAGCTAAACGTGAAGCTGAAGAACATATGGCGAATTCGTCAGCTGTTGAGTTTGATTATCAACAAGCGGCTACGCGACTGGCAGAAGCAGTTGCTCAGTTACGCGTAATTCAGCAATTACGTCACAAGTAAGCCTATCCGGTTTTGAAAAGCCCACTTTATGTGGGCTTTTTTGTGTCTGTAATTTAAACATGGTGTATCGCTTATTTATAATTGTTAAATAACAGGTCTATCAGACTATTATCTGTGCTTTATCACTTATATCCTTCACCAATCCTCGCTACAATAACGTCATCCAATTAAGTGTGTTTTTCAGTCAAGATTCAGTACGAATAAACTAACCTACTGAGTATCTGCACAAGAAGTGATTTACGTAATCTTCTGCACAAACATAATACTTATTTAGCTAAAACAACGGAAAAAGGAAATTGTTTTAATGGCTCTAACAACTGTTATTCTTGCTGCGGGTAAAGGTACTCGTATGCGCTCTGCTCTACCTAAAGTTTTGCACAATGTTGCAGGTAAACCAATGGTACAGCACGTTATTGATAATGCGATGGCATTAGGTGCAACGACTACAAACTTAGTTTACGGACACGGCGGCGATCTATTACAACAACAACTTGCCGATAACGATGTAAATTGGGTACTTCAAGCAGAACAACTCGGTACTGGCCACGCAGTAGCGCAAGCCAACTCTCATATTAACGATGAAGACACTGTATTGATTTTATACGGCGATGTACCGCTAACAAAACAATCAACTCTAGAGCGTTTATTAGCTGCAACACCTAAAAATGGTTTAGCGGTATTAACGGTAAATTTGGTAAACCCAAATGGCTATGGTCGCATGCTTCGTGTTGGTGGTAAGTTAGTCGGTATTGTTGAGCAAAAAGATGCAAGCTCAGAGCAGTTACTTATTAACGAAGTAAATACAGGCATTATGGCTGTTAACGGTAAGCTATTAAAAACATGGTTAGGTAACTTATCTAACAATAATGCACAAGGCGAGTACTACTTAACAGATATCGTTGCAATGGCTCACAGTGAAGGCGTAGAGATCACTTCAGCGCAACCAGATCATGCAATGGAAGTTGAAGGCGCAAATAACCGCGTACAACTTGCAGGCTTAGAGCGCGCTTACCAAGCATGGCAAGCAGAAGAGTTAATGTTAAATGGCGCTACCCTGGCCGACCCTGCCCGTATAGATGTGCGTGGCAATGTTAAAACAGGCGAAGACGTATTAGTTGATATAAACGTTATCTTTGAAGGTAATGTGACCCTTGGTAACAATGTACAAATTGGCCCTAACTGTGTACTTAAAAACTGTACCATAGGCGATAACGTGGTAATAAAGGCTAATACCCTAATTGAAGATGCAAGCGTAGCTGCTAAATGTACGCTGGGCCCTTATGCTCGCCTTCGCCCTGGCGCTGTTATGGAAGAAGACTCACACATTGGTAACTTTGTTGAGATGAAAAAAACCCGTTTAGGCAAAGGCTCAAAAGCCAACCACTTAAGTTATTTAGGTGATGCTGAAATTGGCGAAAAAGTGAATATTGGCGCTGGCACTATTACCTGCAACTACGATGGTGTTAATAAATCAAAAACTATTATTGGCGATAATGCTTTTATTGGCTCTAATTCATCACTCGTTGCCCCAGTAAATATAGGCGCAACTGCAACAATTGGTGCAGGCTCTGTGATCACCAGTACCGTTGAAGATGACCAATTAGCAATAGCACGCTCTAAACAGCGTAATTTAACGGGTTGGAAACGCCCAGTTAAAAAATAACAATTAGAGGCTACTTAGGTAGCCTTTTTTATTTTAGTTGAAGTTTAAATTGCTCTTTATAGCGTCTAGATAGGTTTAGTACTTTACCTGTAGTTAATTTTATTTCACTGTCGCCACTGGATAGTGGTGTAATAGACTCCACTTTATCGAGTTTTACGCCATGGTTGCGGTGAATTCTACAAAACCCCTGCACTTCAAGTTGTTTACTTAATGCTGTAAGCGTTGCCCTTAACGGATATATACGTGAGCCTATATGTAGGTTTACATAATTACCCGACGATTCAAGCCAATCAACATCCTCTATTTTTATAATGAATTCTTTTCCGAGCTTTTTAACTAATAGGCGGTTTATGGTCGATGTTGTTTGCTGCTCACTTTCTTCAATTGAAGAGGCTTCACCTAGTAACTGCTGCACCACATATTGATATACTTTGATAAGTACGATGAAAAACACAAAGCTTATAGCGTCTTTCTGGTATTCATAAATAAGCTCAAACCAGCTAAGTCCAAAGTTGTAAGACCCATCATTCAACAAATATATGAATTTACGAACCCCTACCATAATACCAACGTGTAACACGCTAAATATAATAGAGGCAGCAAAGTACATACCTAATGAGGCCGTAATATTTTGCCAATTAAAAGATAAGTGTCTTAAAAACCAAATTAAAATAGGGAATATAAGCAAAGTACTCAAGGCACTTGAATACTCCCAAATAAATGGCTCCCACATTAAAAAAGTTAAAGCTCCTTCTCTTTGGGCTTCCATTATTTGGGTTGTAGCGTTTACTGTATTATTAATTAATACGTAAGCACACAGTAATACTGATGCGTAAATGCTTTGAAAACGTTGAAAGTGCTGTAGGTTCATAAATATATGCTTATTGCTGACGTGGCACGCTTATCCCTGTATACCACCTTTTATCACTATTGCTTGTAATATAAGCACTTATAGATAGTTTTAGCGAGAGCTTTAGGTATGAATAACGCATAACATACATAAAGTAGTAAAAGCATGAGCACTCAAGTACAACAACCTTCATTAGTTAATTCGCGTAAATATTATCTTGATTGGCTTAGGATAATCGCATTTGCGTCGCTAATTTTTTATCACATTGGCATGTTGTATAGTGAAAACTGGGGATTTCATTTTAAAAGTAATTATACATCACAGTATGTTGAATATTTAATGTTGGTGTTTTCACCTTGGCGCATGTTGCTCATTTGGTTTATATCGGGCGTAGCACTGCGTTTTATGATTGATAAAGTACGCAGCTTTAAGTCTTGGTTACATTTCACCTTATACCGCTCTATTTTTTTACTGTTACCCTTGCTGGTGGGGTTATGGTTAATAGTTCCTTTACAGCTGTTTGCAGAAATGTCACAGCAAGGTGTTATTGATATTAGCTATTGGCAATTTTATTTAGCTTTTATAGAGACTAACAATACGCTTTTTATTAATTATCAGTCTGGAGTGTGGCCGAATGTGGATGTAAATCACTTATGGTATTTGCGCTCGTTGTGGCAATTTATGCTGATCATTATTGTTTTAACTCTTTTTGCACGCTTGCCTTTTATTACGCCTTTAAAAACCTTTGTTAAAGGGGATATGTCATTTGGGCTTTTAATTACCTTGCTCACTATTGCCGTACTATTTACAAGCCATTACTTAACTGGCGATTCAATTAGAGAGACTAACGGCTTAATACTGCTACTCACAGGATACATACTTGCCAAAAACACTTACTTTTGGAACTGCTTAAATAAAAAATTAGTATTACTAGCTTTGAGTTTTGCGGTTTTGTTTGTACTTATAATATTAAGTTATCAGAAGGTGTTTACTCTTCCTCATTTTATTTTAAGCGCTAGCTACAATATTCAACGTGTTGTAGGTGTATTTTTTGTACTTGCGCTCGCTCACCGATTCTTAAATTTTAATACTTACTATTTAAAACAGCTCAATGTATGGGTGTTTCCCTTTTATTTATTGCATCAAAGCATTTTGATTATTTTGTGTTTTTTACTACAGCCTTTAGGTTTAGGGCCTGGTGCTGAACCATTCATCATTATTACAGGGACTTGGTCTTTTTGCGGTGTTATTACATGGGGTATTACACGTATTGATGTACTTAGACCTTTGCTAGGGGTTGCAATTAAACGAGATTATTCCCCGACTGTAAAAATACTTGGCTATACGGCTGCTTTAATTTTAATAACTCCGCTAGCGTATAAGCTAATTACTTAGGCTAAGGGGCTGTATTAAAATTGCCATAATCTTGTCATGCCTGTGTGTTGATATTTAGCAAATACAATACTAAGGAAAATCACATGTTTAAAAAATCAATTATTGCGCTGTCACTTATATCTGTTCTTACTGGTTGCTCACTTGATGGTGACGATGGCCAAAACGGCTCTCAAGGATTACAGGGAGAACAAGGCGCAAATGGGATAAATGGTGTAAATGCTAATTCGGTATTAAATATTAGCCTCGTAGGAAGAGGAGTATTAAATGCACAAAGTCCAGAAGGTGCCGCTGAAATAGTTGCTTACCAAGCATCTAAAAAATGGATTTACGCTATTAACAGTTCAGGCGATGACGCTGTTATTAATATTTTACCCGCCGATACCTTTGATACTGCCGCACTCGTTAAAGATAACGAAGGGGTTATCAGCGCCACAAATTTAACGTCCGTTATTACGTTGTCTTTAAACGAGCATACCCAAGGCGATGCAAACAGCATTGCTATTGATGAAAATAATAATTTACTAGCGGTCGCAATGGCTGCTAAAAGCACGGGTGATGCAGGTCAAATTGCTTTTTACGATATAAGCGGCGACTCACCTGTATTTATTAAAAATGTTACAGTCGGATTTTTACCAGACATGGTGACGTTCACCCATGATGGCGCAAAGGCAGTGGTTGCTAACGAAGGTGAACCAAGTGGCGACTACAGCGTAGATCCTGAAGGTTCTATTAGTATTATCGATATAACAAATAATGTAATAGCCGATACGGCAATAAATATTGATTTTAAAGCCTATAACAACAAACAAACCGAACTAGAAGCGCAAGGGGTCGTTTTTGCAAACCCCAATGGTCGTACTATTAACGGTAATCTGATAAATACCACAGTAGCTATGGATTTAGAGCCCGAGTACGTTAGCATTTCTAAAGATAACAAATACGCTTATGTATCTATTCAAGAAAACAATGCATTTGCAATAGTTAACCTACAAGACAACAGCCTTGAGCTAAAGGGCTTAGGCTTTAAAGATTGGTCAAGCTTACAACTTGATGCTTCAGATAAAGATGGCGGCGTTAATTTTAAATCATACCCAGGGCTCTATGGTATGTACCAGCCCGATGCTATCTCAAGCTTTAGTTGGAAAGGCGCTAACTTTATAGTCACTGCCAACGAAGGTGACGCAAGAGAATACTTTTTTGATACAACGGATGAAGCAGATTGTATAGCAAAGGGGGGACTTGATTACGATAAAGACGACGGCTGCTTAGCTTATATAGATGAGAGCCGCGTTGAAGACTTAACGCTTGCAGCTAATTTTGATTACTTAAATAACGACGATAACGATATTGGTCGCTTAAAAGTAACAACAATAAAAGGCGATACTAATAATGATGGTCAATACGAATCGCTTTATGCTTATGGTGCACGTTCGTTTACCATTTTGGACAGCAATGGGCTGGTGGTGTTTGATTCAGGCGATGATATAGGTCGTATTACTGCATCGGTTCATGGTGAAGCATTTAACAACAATGAAGATGAAAACAAAGGTGACTCACGTTCAGATGATAAAGGCGCAGAGCCAGAAGCGCTGACTATTGGTAAAATTGACGATCGTACATTTGCTTTTATAGGGCTCGAGCGTATGGGTGGGATTATGGTTTATGATATTACCAATCCATATAATGTGCAGTTTGAAGACTACTTCTATAATAGAGGCTTAATTAAAGACGCTAATATTACAGGCGATTTAGCGCCTGAAGGAATGGAATTCGTTCCAGCTGAGCAAAGTGCTACAGGAAACCCACTATTAATCGTTGGAAATGAAATATCAGGCTCCATTGCCGTATGGGAAATAGCATCTAAATAAACCTTTAATTTAAAATAAAGCTGTGTGTTGTTTGTTTAACATACAGCTTAGTTTAAACCTTACTAATACCTCATCAATAGATACTTATATTGTGCGTGTTTTTTAAACTAAAAGTATCCTGTAGCCCTTTGTTTGTATAGCTTTCATACTAAATTCATTTAATTGTCAAAAAGCTGAAATAAAACATTGACCCCCGCTCGAATCTCCCTATAATGCGACCCCACTGAGACGGGAAACAGCAACGCATAGCGAGGCACGAACAACTCAGGGTGTTAAGTAAAACTTAGATTGAATCTTTTTAGAAAGTTTAAATTTAAGTGTTGACA
>NZ_JACJFA010000020.1:0-60138 GCF_014164345.1 Pseudoalteromonas sp. SG43-5 | reverse complement strand
ATCTTTGATCAATTTAACGAATTAAATTGCACTATAACGTCGTTAAAAATTTTTTATTTAGAACAACTAGATACAAAAATTTTTGCCTAGTTCTAGCGTAATTTTCTTAACGTTAAATAGACCCCGTATATAAGCAGATTGGTATTATTATCGAGATAGTATTAAACCAATACCTTTATTTTTTAACCTTACCCTTAAGAACATAAATTTCACCATCGAAACTGCCTTGTATCGTCAGTCCTTGGCTTGCCAACTCTTGCAAATATTCAACATGATCATCAGTGATATGCTGGCCTGGGACTAAAAGCGGAATGCCCGGTGGGTATGGAGTAACTAAACCTGCACAAATGCGGTTGTTACTTTTGCTAATAGGCACAGATTCGCGGTCGCCATAAAAAGCATCGCTTGGAATACACGCCAAGTCTATGGCTGGTAAATTTTCAGGTAAGCGAGCTTTACGCGTCGATTTCGATAGTTTTACTTTACCGCTGTCTAGCTTTTTCAATGCATTGTACAAACGAATTATTTTTGAGCGTGTGCCGCCAAGCGTCAGTAAAACCAAAATGGTGCTGTGTGTGTATTTTTCTATCTCTAGCCCAATTTCATCCAGTAGATATTTATGAATATCTTTTAATGAGTAAGGTAGCTCACTAATATCAATAAGGATCTTTAATGGATCGTGACCCATATTATCACCACTAAAATGCGGGAATATTTCCATAAAGTCTTGCTTAGCTAATACTTTAATTTGCTTAAGCGAGGCCATCTGTTGTTTAAACTCTTCAACATGATTTAGCAGCGCATTGAGGAGCTTATAGCCTTCCATCTCTAATTGCTTTTGGCACACGTCAAGCGATGCAATAAGCTGATATTTAGGCGATGTACTAGCGTAGATACTATAAATCTCTCGAAAGAAATCGGCATCAAAATCTGGATCGTTAATATGAATATAAGACGCTTGAGAAAACGCCGATACTACTTTATGCGCCGAATGTGTGATGTAGTCAGCCCCAGCATGTATTGCAGAATAATGACGAAAGCTAGGATGAAACAAAGAGTATGCAAACCAGGCTTCATCTATAAACACCTTGATACCATATTGATGAGCATAATCTACGACTTGTTTCAGGTCGCTAAGTAGGCCATCGTAGGTACAACCGGTAAGCACTAGTAATTTAGCATCAGTATTGTTTTCAATTGCTAACTTGATGTCGGCCAACGACGGTGGCGCGAAAATACCATATTTTGGATTTAAAATACTCGCCAAATAAATGGGGTAGCTAGCTGATTGCAAGATGCCATAGTGTACTGATTTATGGCAATTACGGTCGACAATTACTTTATCTCCCTTGCGCAGGAGTGTCTGCAAAATGATTTTATTTGAGGTAGATGAACCATTTGTAACAAAGTAGGTGTGCTTAACTTCAAACGTCGCCGCTGCTGATTCTTGAGCGCGACCAATGGTATTAGTGCTGTCTGACAATGAACCTAGCGAGTCTACCGAAACCGACAGGTCGCCAACAAATACATTGCGGCCGTAAAACTGATAAAAATCTTTGATGTAAGGTGAGTTTCTAAAGCTAGAACCCCCACTATGACCCGGTGTATGCCAAGAGTCGTTTGCTTCACCAACGTAACGACGGTACGCCGTCCAAAATGGTGTTTCAGAGCGGTCGTCAAAATCGTTAATCATATAACCTAAAATAGCTTCTGGGTCAGAAATCACTTCATCTTTAAAAAAGAATGATTCGATTTCTTCTGATTCGTTTACGATCTCCAGCCCTTTTGTGTCGTCGCCAATAACATAAACCGGCAACTCAAGGCGAATTGCCTTTAAATCTTCAATAAAGCGGCTATACATCCGCTCACCCACTTTGTTGTGCATATCCCAGCTTAGAACCACGGCTTGAATATCACCATCTTCCTCTACACATTCCAGCGCGTGCTTCAGCTCGAGGCACTCAATAATATCGATATGAATATCGTCTCGCTCAAAGTTAGGAATGGACTTTGACAGATTCGTTGAAAGCCCTTGTAAAGTGGCTGGGTCTTGTTCAATTATCAAGATACGAAGTAGAGGTAGCATAAAGGGTTTCGCAATATAATTTTATAATGCCCACTAGCATAACCAAAGGAGTGAGCGTTGTGAAATTAATACTTTGATAATGTTCTATTAATAGTCACATTCTGCGGGTTATCTAAATTAAATTACAAAAATATTGCTAGGCCTTGGGTTAAAAATACGACTCAATTTATTGTTAGTGAGCGTTTAGTTAATGCGGCGCAATTTATTTAATAATATAGAATCGACTGGCAGCTAAACGATTAGCTATCTTATCACTAGAGTTCGAATAGAAGTGTGCTAGCCAAGGTTTAACCTGTTAGTTATCAAATACGATAACTTGATTTTTACCAGCACTTTTAGCTTGATATAACAGTTTATCTGCGTTTTCATATAATTTTTCAAACTTACAGTGTTTTGTATCGCCTTTATCTACACCAGCACTAATTGTAACTCTTTGCAATTCAGGTGATATATCAGTTAAATTAAGACTCGCAATTGCCTCTACAAGCCGTTGTGAAATCATTTTTACAATTTCAACATCATGGCTAGGAAAGAAAACTACAAACTCTTCTCCGCCATATCGCCCTACAATATCTTTCTCTCTAGTTTGAAATTTTAGAGCATGGGCTACTCTTTGAAGGACTTTGTCACCAGCATTATGTCCAAATTGATCATTGATGAGTTTAAAGTTATCTATATCTGCAATTAGTAAAAAGCCGCTTTGTTTATCTAAGCGTGAAACTTGTTCATGGAAGCCTCTCCTATTTAATACTTTTGTCAAAGGGTCGATTAACGATTCATTAGTGATGGTTATATTTAGTCGTTTTAATCTTTTAATATGTCGAAATGAGAAAAGTAAAATTAGAATGAAAAGGCTAAGATTAATGAACAGAATTATATTTAACCTAATATGATCAGCCGCTTTGTTTTGCCAATCTATTTCGCTTGGAAATGCAAAGCTACTGAATAAAGAAAGGCTAATTAGTGCTAAATTTAAAATATACATTTTTTGATAAAGTAGAAACACAAATTAGGCAACTTATAAATGAATGTAATAATAGACCTTGAATACCAATACTTAAATAGGGCCCAATCATCTTTGCATCAGATACATCTAGCAAAACACCCCATGAAACAACCAGGTATAAAAATCCAATTAAGAGTAGAGATAAAGATATCGTTTCAGGCTTCAACTTAGTTACATACGTTGAAAATAAAATTATAAGAAGTAATGAGCTTATAGAAGATAAAACAGTCATCGGCTCAAACCAAAAACTTGGGGCCTCAATAAAAGAATGATTTTCATTAGCTTCCCAAAACTCAGGAAAGGTCAAAACCTGTAAAAGATCGACATTTGAAAATATGATCAAAAGTTCTTCAAATGTTACTCCCGCAACAGACTCGTTAAAAGCAATAAAGGTGATAAAGCCATTTGAAAGCCAGATACAGAAGGCTGAAGTAATTGCTAAAAGCAAATTGTATAATTGAGTTTTACCACTATAGCTTTTCAACTCGTTATTCCGTTTTTTCTTTAAACTCACACAAGTCTTCAATAATACAGCTGCCACACTTTGGTTTACGTGCTACGCAGGTGTAACGTCCGTGCAGTATCAGCCAATGATGCACGTCTACTTTAAATTCTTTTGGTACAACCTTTTCAAGCTTTTTTTCTACAGCTACAACATCTTTACCCATGGCAAGCTTTGTACGGTTAGATACACGAAATATGTGTGTATCTACGGCTATTACAGGCCAGCCAAAGGCGGTATTGAGTACAACATTAGCGGTTTTACGGCCAACGCCTGGTAGGGCTTCTAGGGCTTCACGATTTTCTGGCACGATGCTGTTATGTTCATCCACCAAAATTTGGCACATTTTGTACACGTTGGCAGCTTTAGAATTAAATAAGCCGATGGTTTTTATATAATCACGCAGTGTATCGTGACCTAAGTCTAAAATGGCTTGTGGCGTATTGGCAACAGGGAACAACTTTCGAGTGGCTTTATTAACGCCTACATCGGTTGCTTGCGCTGAGAGGGTTACCGCTACTAGTAACTCAAATGGGCTTGAATATTCAAGCTCTGTAACTGGATGTGGGTTATCGTCGCGTAGGCGCGACAGTATTTGGTGACGTTTGTCTTTATTCATGCAACTTAAAACGTATTAGTGCTAATTGTTGCTCTAATACGTTTTCCCCTTAAGTTAAGCTAGTAACACGTGCTCGAGGGCCTTTTTCAGCCTCTGGCGGTGCAACTTGTTTTGATTTTATTTGTGCGTCAATTACGTTTTTTGCAGCAATAAGCAGCCCAAGCCCTAAAAAGGCACCCGGTGGTAAAATTGCGAGTAAAAATTGGTTATCAAAGTTAAATACTTCTATGCGCAAGCTCTGTGCCCATGGGCCAAGTAATAAGTCGGCACCGTCAAACAGCGTACCTTGGCCGATTAGTTCGCGCATAGTACCTAATACTAACAGTACAGCCATAAAGCCTAAGCCCATCATTAAGCCGTCAAATGCTGATAAATGAACAGGGTTTTTAGAGGCGTATGCTTCGGCGCGGCCAATAATGGCGCAGTTAGTTACAATCAACGGGATAAAAATCCCTAATGATTGATATAAACCAAAGGTATAAGCGTTCATGAGTAATTGAACTATTGTTACAAAGCCCGCGATGATCATTACAAATACAGGTATACGAATATCTTTTGGCACCCAGTTACGCACAATTGATACGGTAACATTTGAGCCTATTAGTACGAGTAAAGTTGCTAAGCCTAAACCTAAGGCATTTGTTACAGTTGAGGTAACGGCAAGCAGTGGACATAAACCTAAAAGCTGCACAAGGGCAGGGTTATTTACCCATACACCTTCTTTGTATAATGTTTTTAACTCACTCATTTAGCTACCTCCATACATTCGGCATTAGGTGCTGCAAAAATATCATCAAAATTAGTTTGTGCGAACAATACGGCATTTTTAACAGAGCCCACAACAGCACGTGGCGTTATGGTCGCGCCTGTAAATTGATCAAACTGGCCGCCATCTTTTTTTACAGCCCAGCGAGCGTCTTCTTCGCCTTCAACCGTTAAGCTTTTGAATGTTGTGATCCAAAGTGATTTTTTAACTTCGACTTTGTCACCTAAACCAGGGGTTTCTTCGTGTTTAGTCGTACGAACGCCAGCAATAGTGCCATCGCTCAATACCGCTGTTAATAAGTTAATATCGCCACTGTAGCCGTTTGGCGTAACATGCCTAATAACAACAGCGACTGGTTTATTGTTTTTACGAGCACGGTAAATTACTTGATTTGCGTGTGGGCCTAGTTTTTCGTCAGTAATAATTACGCAATCTTGTGATAATTGATTGTCGTACGATTTTGGGTCGAGCACTTCTTGTAACTGCGCAGTGAGTTGCAGTTGTTCTTGCTCTGCAATTTTATCGGCAGTAAGCGCATTGATAGAGGCAACTAAGCCCGTCGTAGCTAACGCAAACGCAGTTAAAATAGCACCATTTTTAGCCATTGACGAAATGATCATTTTACTGCTCCATGGCCATAAGTACGCGGTTGTGTGTAGTAGTCTATTAGCGGCACTGCAATATTAATCAGTAATACGCTAAATGCGATAGCATCAGGAAAACCACCAAAGGTACGAATTAAATAAATTAGTAAGCCAATTAGCGCGCCATAAATTAAGCGCCCTTTGTTAGTTGTTGCTGCAGATACCGGATCGGTTGCTATGAAAAAAGCCCCCATCATAGTGGCACCACTTAATAAGTGAAATAGGGTGCCCGGCTCTGTACCAGGTGATGCGATATAACCAATAGCACTACATACAGCTAAACTTACGATAAAACTGACAGGAATATGCCAGTTAATTATTTTTGCTTTTAGTAAGTATAAACCACCCACTAAATAGCCTAAATTAACCCATGCCCAACCAAGGCCAGCCCATTCGTTAAATATTGGCTTTTGCATGCTCTCGGTAACGGTTAAACCGTGGGCTATGTCTGTTTTAACAGTATCCAGCGGGGTTGCCATTGTTAGGCCATCAACCCCTGCGCGTACTTGATCTAGGCTAAACCCAGAGGCCGTAAAATCGGTGAATATTAGCCTTAGCTGATCAGCAAAGCCTATTGGCGTATTTATTAAATCAGTAACAGGCAACCATGCGGTCATTTGCACCGGAAACGAAACTAATAGCAGTACATAAGCCGCCATTGCTGGATTGAATAAGTTAAACCCAAGGCCGCCATAAAGCTGTTTAACTATAACAATAGAAAATAAACAGCCAATAACGATTATCCACCAAGGCGCAAGTGGTGGAATACTCAATGCCAATAACACGGCAGTAAGCCACGCACTGCCATCACTTAATGCAGGCCAAACAGGGCGCTTTCGTATTAGCATTATTGCAGCTTCAAATACGCTTACAGCAACAAGCGCTAGTACCAGTTGAATAAGCACACCTGTTCCAAAAAAGAAAACTTGAGCAATTAGCCCAGGAATACACGCAGCAATAACGCTAAGCATTAATCGCGTTAACGATTTATGGCTGTGATTATGCGGCGAACTGGCCATGGTTAATTTCATGACTGATTATTTCCTTCTTTTTGTAACTTTTTAGCTTTTGCTCTCGCAATTGCAGCAGCCACGGCGGCTTTTTTCTTATCGTCGACTGATTTAGGTTTATCTGCTTCAGTAGAATTGGATGAGTCATCGGTGTTACTTTCTGCACTCTTAGGTGCTGCGCTATCAACTTGTAGCTCTTGGGGCTGAGTTTGTTCGGTATCTTCTAGTGCTTTAGCTGCTTTTTTAGCTTTTGCACGAGCAATGGCCGCCGCTACGGCTGCTTTTTTAGCATCAGCAGGCGTATCGCTTTGTGGCGCTTCACTCACGGTTTGCTCGGTTTCTTCTAATGCTTTAGCTGCTTTTTTAGCTTTTGCACGCGCAATGGCCGCGGCTACCGCTGCCTTTTTGTCATCAACAGGGGCATCACTTTGTGGCACTTCACTTGCTGTTTGCTCAGCTTCTTCAAGTGCTTTAGCCGCTTTTTTAGCTTTTGCACGCGCAATGGCCGCCGCTACGGCTGCTTTTTTATCATCAACAGGGGCATCACTTTGTGGCTCTTCACTTGTTGCTTGTTCAGCGTTATCTAATGCTTGTGCTGCTTTTTTAGCTTTAGCACGCGCAATGGCCGCCGCTACGGCTGCTTTTTTATCATCAACAGGGCCATCGCTGTGTGGCTCTTCACTTGTTGTTTGCTCAGCGCCATCTAATGCTTTAGCTGCTTTTTTAGCTTTAGCACGCGCAATGGCTGCAGCTACTGCTGCTTTTTTATCATCAACGGGTGCCGTGCTTTGTGGCTCTTCACTTGTTGTTTGTTCAGCGTTATCTAATGCTTGTGCTGCCTTTTTGGCTTTAGCGCGAGCAATGGCTGCAGCGACTGCTGATTTTTTATCATCAACGGGCGCAGCAGCGGCCGATTCATCTGTTTGCGATTTTTGCTCTTTATATTTACGTGCTTGTTCTTTACGTAGTGCGCGCTCTTTTGCTACTTCGCTGTTATCTGGCTCTAGTTCTTCGCCTTGTTGCTTTTTAGCTTTAGCGCGTGCAATAGCGGCAGCAACAGCAGATTTTTCATCGCCGTTATCTGATTTATTTTTAACACGGGCTAGTGCCTCAGCTACTTTTTGTTTTTCGTCAGCAGACTTAGCAGCAGGTTTGCGTTTATGGCGGTTTTGGCGTTCTTCTTGCTCACGCTCTAAACGTTCTTTTCGGGCATCAAAACGCTCTTTTGCTCTGTCGGCTTTAATTTTGTCAGCTTGTTGTTCTTTAATTTCAACTTTGGCTATACGGTAGTACTGTACAAGAGGGATTTCGCTTGGGCACACGTATGCACAAGCACCACATTCAATACAATCAAATAAATTGTGCTCTTGTAGTTTGTCGTACTCTTTTGATTTAGCAAACCACTGCAATTGTTGTGGCAATAAAGAAGCAGGGCAGGCATCGGCACAGGCGCTACAACGTATACAGGCTTTTTCAGGGCCGGGTTCCGCTAGCTCTTTATGATCAGGCGCTAAAATACAGTTAGTGGTTTTAACTATGCCAATACGTACTGTGGGTAGCGTAAAGCCCATCATTGGGCCGCCCATCACAACACTTTGCTGCGGTACAGGAGAGAAACCTTGGCAATCTAGTAAATGCTTTATTTCAGTACCAAGCAGTGCCCATACATTTCCAGGTTTATGAATAGTGTTACCTGTTACCGTAACTATACGCTCAATTAGCGGTTTGCCTTCATAAACGGCTTGTTGTACGGCAAACAAAGTACCCGTGTTATGCACTAAAATACCAATATCGGCTGGAATACCAATGCTAGGAACTTCACGGTTAGTAAGTAATTTAATTAATTGCTTTTCACCGCCAGATGGATAAATAGTTGGCACCGTTTGAATAATAATTTTTGAGTTATGCTCAGCTGCTTGCTTCATTGCTGCAATAGCTTCAGGCTTGTTATCTTCTATACCCACAATGCACAGTGTTGGGTTTAAAAGTTGCTGCATTATTTCAATGCCTTGGATAACTTCTTT
This sequence comes from Pseudoalteromonas sp. SG43-5, assembly GCF_014164345.1. Lineage (NCBI taxonomy): Bacteria > Pseudomonadati > Pseudomonadota > Gammaproteobacteria > Alteromonadales > Pseudoalteromonadaceae > Pseudoalteromonas > Pseudoalteromonas sp. SG43-5. Next base: position 51,481 of record NZ_JACJFA010000020.1, on the reverse strand, counting down.
AGCGTGTTCGCGCATTAAAACGTCATCGGCAGTAATATAAGGTTCGCACTCAACAGCATTTACAATCAAAAATTCGATAGGTTGCTTGGTATCTGCTTTTACATAAGTAGGAAAACCAGCACCACCCATACCGCTAATACCGGCTTGGTGAATAATATTTATAAGCTCATCATGGCTAAGCTCAGCAGGATTTTTATTTTTATTTAAAGCTACCCATTCGTCTTTGCCGTCTGGTTCAATAATAACACTTAGTTCAGGCAGGGCCGATGGATGTGCTGATGGCATAGGTGCAATATCAGTAACTACACCAGAGCTTGGCGCATGTACAGGTACCGACCAGTTAGCAGCGGGTTCTGTTAGTGGTTGGCCTTTTAATACGTGTTGGCCTTTTTCTACAAGTAACTTACCATTTGCGCCTATGTGCTGCTTAAGCGCAACAATGAGTTTGTCGGGCAAGGGTAGGCGAGTGATACTCGCACTATTAGAGAGTGATTTTTGTTGTGGTGGGTGTATGCCGCCAGGAAATGCCCACACGGTGCCTTTTTTTATTTGTTCAAGTAACTTGTCCACTCAAACCTCTAATCTATTTGTGTAACAGGAATAGCATCTAGCTGCCATTTCCAGTTTTGTTTAGTTTCGGCTACAGGTAGCATATCAATGCAATCTACAGGGCAAGGCTCAACACATAAATCACAGCCAGTACATTCATCAATTAACACGGTATGCATTTGACGAGTTGCGCCCAAAATAGCGTCAACTGGGCAGGCTTGAATACATTTGGTACAGCCAATACATTCATCTTCGCGAATATAAGCCACTGTTTTTATAGGTTCTGCTTGCTCGCCACCGGCAAGTGGTTTTTCATCAACCCCCATTAAGCCGGCAAGCTTTTTCATGGTAGATTCGCCGCCTGGTGGGCATTTATTTATTTCATCGCCATTAGCTATGGCTTCGGCGTAAGGGCGGCAGCCCGGGTAGCCACATTGTCCGCATTGAGTTTGCGGTAAAATCGTATCTATTTGCTCAACAATAGGGTTACCTTCAACGCGAAAGCGAATTGCTGCAAACCCTAAAATAAGTCCAAAAATGAGTGCTAGCGAACCAATCGCTATCAAGGCATAAAACAAGGTCATATTAAAACTTCACTAATCCAGTAAAACCCATAAACGCCATCGACATTAAGCCTGCAGTGATCATTGCAATAGAGGCGCCTTTAAAAGGCGTAGGAACGTCAGCAGCTGCTAAACGCTCTCGTAGTGCTGCAAACAATACAAGCACTAAAGAAAAACCAACCGCAGCACCAAAACCATATACCGCAGATTGTAAAAACGAATGATCTTCTTTGATATTTAATAAAGCCACACCTAATACCGCACAGTTAGTGGTGATCAGCGGTAAAAATATGCCTAATAAACGATATAGAGTAGGGCTGGTTTTACGCACAACCATTTCGGTAAATTGCACTACAACGGCAATCACTAAAATAAAGCTCATGGTGCGTAAAAAGGCGATATCCAGAGGGATTAAAATATATTGATTAACTAAATAGCTAGTTACAGAGGCAAGGGTAAGCACAAACGTGGTTGCCAAAGACATACCAATCGCCGTATCAAGCTTACCTGATACGCCCATAAACGGACATAAGCCTAAAAATTGTACTAATACAAAGTTATTAACCAGAACGGTTCCAATCAATAACAAGACATATTCTGTCATGTGTGCCTCACGCTATTAAAGTCCTGCTTATTATCCTTTTTTCTGCCCCGATAAACAACATTTGCGAGTCGTTATCAGTTAAATAAACGCAAGGACAAACATATTGATCACAAGGCTGTAAAATTAATGTGATTTTGATGTAAGGAATTAGTCAAATAGCAGAAACAAAAAAAGAGCAACGAATGCTCTTTTTTGTATTAATTGAAAACTAATTAAATGTCTTTAGGTTTTTCTATGTAATAACCTTGAACGCCATCTAAACACAACGTTTCTATAATGTGTTTCTCTTCTTGGCTCTCAACGCCTTCAGCAAATACGCTAACACCAATGCGGTGGGCTAAATCGACCATTAAGCGCATAAAGTACTGATTATTTTTATCATCTTCTAGACCGCGAGTATAACTTGCATCCATTTTAATAAAATCAGGTTTTAAATCGCGGAAAAACTTAAATGAAGTTAAGCCAACACCAAAACGTTCAACTGTAACGCGTGCGCCAACACGGTGAACCATGTCGATAAAGCGCTTACTAGCCTTGATGTTTTGCTGTAAACCAAACTCGCTTACCTCAAATACTAGTTTAGATGCAATATGCGTATCTTTCAATAATCGGCGCTCTAGCCAAATTACAAACTGATCGTTGTGTGCACTTGAGGCTGTTACGTTTAAACCAAAAAACTTTTCAGATAAATTACGGCTTTTAACTTTTTCAAGAGAAGAGTCGATTATCAGGCGATCAATTTCTATTGCCATATCAAGTTTTTCGGCCATTGCTAAAAAAGAAGCGGTAGGCAGTACTTGATTGTCTTCTGTTTTAAATCGAACTTGTACTTCAGCGTAGGCTTTTATGCTTTTACCAAGCGGCATAATGTTTTGCATCACTAAATGCACACGCTTAGATTCAATAACTTCCTTAATAACCTTACGCCAGTTTTGATTACCAAACCCCGCACTTACGTTATTAACTAAATCGGTTTCGCGTTGTACGTGCCATGCATTAACTTGCTTTGACTGCGCCATGCTCATCGCGTTATCAACAACAGAAAGTAGTTCGCCTAACGGTTTACCTTTTTCGTAACCTACAATACCCGTATTAGCTACCGAGCTTAACTCTTGGTTTTGTTGGTACTGCGTGAAGCGCGATTGCAGGTTTTCACCAAAGCGCTCAGCTTCTTTTAAAGGAATGTGGGGGAGTACTACCGCAAAATCAGAGCTGTTTAATCTAAATACTTGGCTACCAGTGTAAGTGCCGCTTATGTGCTTAATAATATCGGCAACGCCTTTAACGTACTCATCACCTTTTTGATAACCACGGGTTTGGTTTATAGCTTGTAGCTCGCTACAACGTACCATAGCTAAAGAGCCAAATGTACTTTGCTCAGTGTTTTCAATATTTTTTTCGTAGTACTCAACAAACATATTACGATTACCAAGCGAGGTAATTACATCTTTGTACGCTTCATGCTTGATAGTCATAGCAGCGCTTTGTATGTCTTCGTTTTTGTTTTTTAAAAAATGTGATAACCGATTAAAACTAGGTACTAAATCTTTTCCCATTTTTTTCAACCGAGTGCCATCTAGTGCTGTTTCTAAATCGTTATCAACTTGGTTTTGATTGATATAAATATCGATAATGTCAGCAACTGTTGTACTTATATTTTTATTTAAATGATAAAAAATAGATTTCATTAGAATTATTGGAATAATAACTAAAATAGCAGAAATCAAAATAACAATAAAAAGGGACGTTTGTAGCTGCGACGCTAAATGCTCAATGTTAAGTACAAATTCAACTTTTATATCTGCGGCATCGTTTACAGCAAACTGTGGGCGTACAGAGTTAAAGTTAGAGAGTACAAAATCAGCAAACATTGGTAATTGAGTAGGGGGGTTAATGCTAAATACTTCAGCACCTTGGTAATCTCTTAGAGTAAAGCTTGAAAACGTATTACCATCTGCAATTGATTGTTTTAAATTTTGAGCAGAAATATCGTCTAAAGAAAGGTCATTAATATACTTAGTAACAGTCGTTTGTGCATTTTTTTGTGCATCACTTACCGCAGTATCAAAGCTTATAGATATGAAGTAGCTTCCTGCTGCAACACACAATAACCAAGAGATAATTTGTATAAAAATAAGTTTTTTAAATCCAGCCATGTTTTCAGTCTTTTAATAATCAAAAGGGAAGGAATCAAGTCCTTGATTAATAAACTAAGTACAGCGCATTAAAGAATTAAACTAATGCTTTAGTTATATAAGGAAGAGTAGTGGAAATAGCTTGGAATGTCTATGAAATTCTTAGAATTGGCTCCCCCTCCCCGACTCGAACGGGGGACCTGCGGATTAACAGTCCGTCGCTCTAACCAACTGAGCTAAGGGGGAACTAAAGTACTGATATTATTATGATGATTTGGCTCCCCCTCCCCGACTCGAACGGGGGACCTGCGGATTAACAGTCCGTCGCTCTAACCAACTGAGCTAAGGGGGAACTACATCATAAACATAAACTTGGCTCCCCCTCCCCGACTCGAACGGGGGACCTGCGGATTAACAGTCCGTCGCTCTAACCAACTGAGCTAAGGGGGAATCGTTTATGGTTGAAAAACTTGGCTCCCCCTCCCCGACTCGAACGGGGGACCTGCGGATTAACAGTCCGTCGCTCTAACCAACTGAGCTAAGGGGGAAGCGTCTTGCCTTTCAACGGGGCGAAATATTAATGACCGAGCCGCAAAGTGTCAACATATAAAAGTCATAAATTGAAAAAAGAGGTTTATTCGTTGTTTTTGTGTTCGATCTGCGTGATTTATAGCTCTATTAAAGCTGTTTTTTTAAGAATTTAAGAATACTAATGCGAGTTTTATTGTTGTTGAGTCTTTAAATTGGTTAAATTAAACACGCCATTAAGGCCGCTTGTAATTAAAAAACAACTCAAAAACATAAAATTTCATTTTTTACTTTGGGGTATTCTTCGTATTTATTTACTTTTTTATTTTAATTTTCTAAAAATATACCTGCACGAATAGTCATAAAAGTATTGTCCCTCTTAATAGTGATCCAATTTTGATCTATAAATTGAGCATTTATTATCTTCGCTCAAAAATAGAACAATCAATAACTTAACTTTGTATTAAACGTTTTTTATTTACTAACGTATAAGTATGTTAAGAAGAAAAATCGGCAAGCTTGCGTTTTCAGTGTGAGTTTATAAAAATGCCACAGTTAGCAAATCAACAATTGGTTGGACCTCAGCGAAAATTGCGAGTCTCTCAAGGCCTTTATAAATGCGGCTTTGAATGAGTTATCCACGGTTTCTGTGGATAACTCTGTTTATGAAACTTTAAGAACATCATCGGCACCAATGTTTTAGGGTGCTACAACGATTTCAAGCTTTTAAATCACTATTTTTTATTCATTGTAAAACAGTAGGTTATGTTTTGGTGGCTAATAGATGTAACTCCATGAATGAATTTTTTCGTAACGATAAACCAAGTAGTTGCTTTGTGTAAAAAAGCATCAGATAACACAGGGTGTTTGTAATAAAAGTTATAAAAATGTGTTTTAATTGTTTTTTGGCGTGTTTAGGCTCTATTTTAACAAAAAGATGTAAAAACCAAGTTTTACTATTTTTTAGAATATTTACTTACGTAATTACATCAATTGTAGTGATAAATCCGTGGCTTGAACTGTCTTGATGCTTTAAAATGATTCGTTCAGTAAAAGAGGCCTATTTATTTCATGCGCGCAATTTCAAAATCTCAGACTCGCCCAGATTTACTAAACGATCCTATCTTGCCTACATTAAAGACGATGACCATACCGATGATATTCGGCATGATCACACTAATGATGTTCAATATTGTAGACACCTTTTTTATAAGTTTACTTGGCACCGAACCATTAGCTGCCGTGAGCTTTACATTTCCAGTTACTTTTACCGTTATCAGCTTAGCAATAGGGCTGGGGATCGGTACATCAGCAGTAATAGCGAAAGCGCTCGGCAGTAATAAAATTGATGAAGCACGTTTTGATGCCAGTATTTCTTTAATGGTTGGTGTGGTTTTGGTTATTGTGTTGTCATCTGTTGGATATTTACTGATTGACCCCATATTTACTTTACTAGGAGCGGGCGCGCAAGTATTGCCGTTAATACATGAATACATGAATGTATGGTTTATCGGTAGCGTATTTTTAATAACCCCAATGATTGGTAATTCGGTACTGCGTGCCAGCGGTGATACCAAAACGCCAAGTATAGTAATGGGCGGAGCCGGGCTGATAAACGCCGTACTTGACCCAATACTGATATTTGGCTTTGGGCCGGTACCCGCGTTAGGAATTCAAGGCGCTGCCATAGCAAGTGTTGTCGCATGGTCGGTCGCTGTGGTTATTATTTTATATATATTAGCGGTTAAAAAACGTTTGTTGAGTCTCAAAGCGGGCAAGCAAACTGTAACTGGCGCTATTCGTAAAATATTAAAAATTGGTTTACCTGCTGCAGGTGCAAACATGCTTACACCTGTTGCAATGGCTGTAATGACCGCCTTAGTAGCGCATCATGGGCCAGAAGCCGTGGCCGCATTTGGAGTAGGAAGCCGGATAGAATCTATTGCAAGTATTTTAGTGCTTGCGCTATCGATGACATTACCGCCATTTGTGAGTCAAAACTTTGGGGCTGGCAAATTATGCCGAGTTAAAGAAGCGTATACCGGCACACTCAAATTTGTGATGGTATGGCAATTTGCCATTTACGTATTACTAATTGCATTTTCAGGTGTTATAAGCCAATTATTTGGTAAAGAACAAGCCGTAATAGATGTAATTAAGCTCTTTATTTATACCATCCCACTAAGCTATGGCTTACAAGGGGTGATCATATTATCAAACTCATCGTTTAATGCTTTACACAAACCAATGAACGCATTGGTACTAAGCGTTATTCGTTTATTCATATTTTATGTACCATTTGCTTATATCGGCAACGAAATAGCCGGATTATTAGGGTTATTTATAGGCGCTGCCATAGGTAATTTATTTACAGCAATAGTGGCATATAAATGGTTTATGAAAAAACTAGAAGCGCTGAGCGGCGAATCGTTACAGGAGTGCAATAATTGAGCGACCATTTTCAGTTAAAATCACATTTCAAACCAGCAGGCGATCAGCCTACCGCCATTAAACAGCTATGCGAAGGGTTAGAAGCGGGGCTTGCACACCAAACGTTATTAGGTGCCACCGGTACAGGTAAAACCTTTACTATGGCCAATATTATTAGCGATTTAAATCGTCCAACAATAATAATGGCGCACAATAAAACATTGGCTGCGCAGCTATACGGCGAGATGAAAGAGTTTTTTCCTAAAAACGCGGTTGAATACTTTGTATCGTATTACGATTACTACCAACCAGAAGCCTATGTTGTATCTAGCGACACATTTATTGAAAAAGATGCTTCGATAAATGAGCACATAGAGCAAATGCGTTTAAGTGCGACCAAAGCATTGCTTGAGCGTCGCGACACCATTATTGTGGCATCGGTATCGGCTATTTATGGTTTGGGTGACCCTAAATCGTACATGAAAATGATGCTACTTTTAAAAGTGGGCGAAAAAGTCGATCAACGCGACATGCTACGCCGCCTTGCTGAAATACAATATACCCGCAATGATATAGATTTTAGCCGAGGTACATACCGTGTACGTGGCGAAGTAGTTGACATATTCCCAGCAGAATCAGACACTTTTGCTGTACGTGTAGAAATGTTTGATGATGAAATAGAGCGCTTAAGTATTTTTGACCCGCTTACCGGTGCAATTGAAAAGCATATAGTGCGCGCTACTATTTATCCTAAAACGCACTATGTTACCCCGCGTGAAAAGATACTTGGCGCTATCGAAAAAATAAAAGAAGAACTAAAAGAGCGACGCGCCCAGTTACTCAGTGCAAACAAGTTAGTAGAAGAGCAACGTGTAGCACAGCGAACGCAATACGATATAGAAATGATGACCGAGCTTGGTTATTGCTCGGGTATAGAAAACTACAGCCGCTATTTATCTGGGCGTACGCCAGGCGATCCGCCGCCAACATTGCTTGATTACCTACCTGATGACGCATTAATGATTATTGATGAATCGCACGTAACCGTATCGCAAATTGGCGCCATGTATAAAGGCGACAGAAGCCGTAAAGAAAACCTTGTTGAGTATGGTTTTAGAATGCCATCAGCAATGGATAATAGGCCACTGCGTTTTGAAGAATTTGAAGCCATAGCACCACAAACTATTTATGTATCGGCAACGCCTGGCGACTTTGAGTTAGAGCGCTGTGCGGGTGAAATAGCAGAGCAAGTAATTCGCCCAACAGGGCTGCTCGACCCACTTATAGAAGTACGTCCTGTGGGCGATCAGGTTGATGATTTACTCTCAGAAATATACAAAAGTGTGGAGAAGGGCGAACGCGTACTGGTAACTACACTTACTAAACGTATGTCTGAGGATTTAACAGACTACCTAAGCGAGCATAATGTAAAAGTACGTTACTTACATTCAGACATTGATACCGTTGAGCGCGTAGAAATAATTCGTGACTTACGAGCTGGCGTGTTTGATGTGTTAGTGGGCATTAACTTACTGCGAGAAGGCCTTGATATGCCAGAGGTGGCACTTGTTGCCATACTTGATGCTGACAAAGAGGGTTTTTTACGCTCGGCTCGCTCGCTGATACAAACCATTGGCCGTGCTGCGCGTCACTTAGATGGCCGCGCTATTTTATATGGCGACAGAATTACAAAATCAATGGCAAAAGCCATGGACGAAACAGCACGCAGGCGCGAAATTCAGCATGCATACAACGTTGAGCACGGTATAGAGCCTCATGCTCTGGCTAAAAAAATACTTGATGTAATGGATGTAGGCGAAGAAGCGGCTCCTAAAGACAACCTTAAACTTATTCGTAAAGAGTCTAAAAAGGTACTTAGTGCGAAAGAAATTGCCGTGCAAATTAAGCAGCTTGAAACCAAAATGCATGCATACGCAAGCGACCTAGAATTTGAAAAAGCGGGCTCTGTTCGCGATGAAATACATGAACTACAACAACAGTTGATTAATTAAAAATGACAGCAAACTTTACACCTCTTATTACTGCGCTTGAAAACGCGCCAATTTTAAAAAATGAACTGTGTCGTGTTTTTCATGGCCGAGGCCACAGCGTCGAAGCATTAAGCCATATTAATTTAGACTTTTACCCGCCAAGTTTATTTTTGGTTTCGTACGATGAAATTGACGAGCAAACACTAAGCGAGCTCACCAATGTTGTGTGGCAGTGGGCACAAAAAAATCAGCCTGAGCTTATTACGTCACTTGTGTACCAGCAACGTGCTGGCGTACAAAGCCAAAACACTGTGGTTTATGGGCAATTACCTAACCCACATGTTGTAACCGAAAATGGCATTCGCTTTTTGGTTGATTTACAGAGCCGCCAAAATACCGGAATATTTCCCGATATGCGCAGCGGCCGTGAATTTGTAATGGCTAACAGCAAGCATGGCAAAGTGCTTAATTTGTTTTCATATACGTGTGGGTTTTCGCTTGCCGCCATGCAAGGCGGGGCAGATCATGTGATGAACATGGATATGAGCAAAGGTGTGCTTAAAGTCGGCAAGCAAAACCATCAACTAAATGGTTTTGAGCGCGGGGTAAGTTTTTTACCTCACGATATTTTAAAATCGTTTGGAAAACTAAAAAAAGCAGCCCCGTTTGATTTAATAATAGTTGATCCGCCAAGCTTTCAAAAAGGCAGCTTTATATTAACTAAAGACTATCAAAAAGTGCTGCGCAGGTTGCCAGAGCTACTTTGCGATACCACACAATTGCTATTGTGTGCGAATAGCCCAGAGCTTAGCGAAGATGCGTTTAAAGCATTAATAAACGAGAACACCCAAGGCGCAATTGAATTTGTTGAGCGCCTAGCCCCCACCGAGCGTTTTATTGAAGTAGACAGCGACAAAAGTTTAAAAGCGCTTGTCTATAAAACGTCACAAATACCTGCTTAAATGAAGCTCAGTAAACGCCTAACTGTCATTGATACATTAATTTCGCAGCATCACGATATTATTTGGGATTGTTGCTGCGACCATGGTTATTTAGGCATGGCGCTATTAAAACGCGCAGCTGCAAACCACGTTTTTTTTGTAGATATAGTCGCCACTTTAATGAACGACCTAGAAGCGCAATTATCATCTATTAATAAATTACAAAAAACCTGTGATAAAAATCCGCAGTGGCAGGTCTTATGTCAGGATGTAGGCAAAATAGAAATTACTCAAAGTAAAAGCCAAGTAGTTGTAATAGCAGGTGTTGGGGGTGAGCTGTTGTTAAGTTTAGTACAACAAATTATTGCTAATAACGCAGTGGAGCATTTAAATAATGTTCGGTTTATTTTATGCCCAGTGCATCACACTTATAAGTTGCGAGTGGGTTTAAAACAACTCGGTTTAGGGCTTATAAGTGAACAAATAGTCTACGACAACAAACGTTTTTATGAAGTGATTGAAGTGAGCTTTAGTACCAATAATGAGATTAGCCATACCGGCAACAAAATGTGGGACTTTGCTAGTACAGAGCACGCTATGTACCAACGACAACTCATAAATCATTATAATAAAATGCTCAATAAAGATAAGCCATACTATCAAAAAGTTATAACAGACTATCAAGAACTCACCGATAGTTAAAAAAGCCCAAAAGTAGGGCGTACATGTGATCTAATTACGACATTGACGACGTAATGTGTTCATAGTTTATATCGCACTACGCGAGTTTATTTGGTTTATTTATGTCAGATAACAAGAGTCACATTAATCATTTGCTTAGCAATGAGCAAAAATGGCAACACAGTTACGAGCAACCTATTTCTTATGCACCCCTGGTGCAATTGGCTAATAGTAATTGGGTGGTGCCACAGCATTTTTTACGTTACAAGCACACGCTTCAAAGCGTAAACGAAGTACTTGAGAGTATTGAGTTTTCGGCTCACTTTAGAGTGCTCGCTGCACAAAAAGGTGAAGAGATTTATCTGCAAGTAGCAGTGCTGAGCCCTGATAACTACCAAAAAAGCGCATCTACTAATGAAGCCAAAGCTAAAAAACTATTATTTGGCAGACGCTGGATTGTAGAGGAAAACCTACCTACTTCAGAACTTATCCAAACTGCATTTTTAGCGTTAAAAGTAGCGCGAGAACATGAAGTAAGAGAGCTTTTTCAGTTAATGCAAAGCGGCGCAACAAGTACGCCATTTAATAACCATCACGACTTACCTGTAATGGCGCAAAACCCTGAACTTGTTAAAAGCGAAGCGGTTACAAGTAACGTTGACGAAGTGCTTAAACGTATTGTATTTGCAGGAAAAAGTATTGAGCTTAAAAGTCAGCAGCAAGTAGCCGAGCAACATTTATATACTGTTGAGCTGTTGTGTGAGGATTGCCAGCTTAGCGAGTTTAATAAAAAAACAATTGCGTTTTTAACAGCAGACTCATCCGCTAATAGTTTTTTACACGGCTTAATTGCGGCATTGGTGGCCACAAGTAATGACTACGTAAACGAGCAGTTTAAATACAAAGGTTTTGCCCGCTTTAGTAAGCACGTAGTGGTTGAACAAGTAGGTAATCTAAGTATCGCTATGCGCTCGCCAAGTACCGTAGGGCTTTGCTCTATGGGTAAGCAACATGCTAATCAGTTAAATTTTGAGATAGACAGTGGGCGAGCACCACAGGGCTGCGGGCAAGCTATTGGTGGGTTTTTAGCTGCTCACGGCATTGAGCAGCCAGAAAATGCGCATTTATATCCAAATTACTTATAAAAACTTAAAGTTTATTAATTTCATCTTTAACGCTAAAGCTTGAATCGGTAACAATAGCCTCAAGTGTTTGTACACGCTCTTTTAATGCAAGCACTTGTGCGTTTGTTTCAGCTAGTTGTTTATGGGCATCGCTGTTGTTGTTTTGCATTTTATGCTTAAATTCAAGATGCTTTTTATACATATCGTAAACTACTCCTGAGCCAACCGAAATTAGCACAATAAGTACAATCATCGTAGTTCCAGACATAATCTCATTCCTTATCATTTTATTATTCGTTTATGGTTAAAGTATAACCTTTAAGCGCTTTTGATAAAGCTGACAATTGTAACTTAATTTGTATAGTTTACTTGGCGTGTTCATAATTCATACATTTTTTATATTGTTTAATGGAGATAGTGCCTCCATATAATAAACATACTTTAGCCAATACAGAGAGTTGCCATGTTAAATAATAAAATTCCACCGGTTATCGTTGTGCTGTTTTTTGCAGGCATAATGGCGCTTATTGCGCATTACAGTGTTATTGATTTCACCGCCTTTATTACCTACCTAGCAGCAAGTTTGGTCATTATCGGGTGTGTTTTTTGTATTGCAGGGGTAGCGAGCTTTAAAATAGCAAACACCACAGTAAACCCAAATAAACCTGAGCAAGCATCAAAACTTATTACGAGCGGCATTTATAAAATTTCGCGTAACCCAATGTATGTGGGTTTTGCATTTATTTTAGCAGGGTGGGGTGTTTGGTTAAGTTCCTTGTGGGCGCTTTTATGTATTATCGGGTTTATTGCGTATTTAACGTTTTTTCAAATAATACCCGAGGAGCGTGCGCTCACTAAATTATTTGGCGAAGAGTTTACCGCTTACAAAGCGCGCGTAAAACGCTGGCTGTAATCAATATCATTGACTTAAAACGTGACAAACAAAAAAGGCTATCGATGATAGCCTTTTTTTGTTTGCAGCAATTGTATTACTAATTAATTGCGGCTTATTCGTATTCTAACGGGTCTGTAATGTTATTTAGTGCAAATGCTTCAAGGCGTTCTTGGCACGCGCCACATTTACCACAGGCCTTTTCACGGCCGTTATAACAGGTCCACGTTTGGCTGTAATCTAAACCCATTTCAATACCGTCGGTCAAAATACCAATTTTAGTATTATTTAAATACGGGCTAAAAATTTCTACCGCGTCGTAGTTAGCAATACGACACACATCATCCATTTTTTGCACAAATTCAGGACGGCAGTCAGGGTAAATAGCATGATCCCCAGAATGAGCGCCGTAATAAACTTGGCTAGCTTTAAGTGATACCGCGTAACCAACAGCAAGCGAGAGCAAAATCATATTACGATTAGGCACAATCGTACTTTTCATGCTTTCTTCTTCGTAGTGGCCTTCAGGTACGTCAATATCATCAGTAAGTGATGAGCCACCAATAAGTTGGTTAATCGCCGAAATATCAACAATTTTATGTGGAACGTTTAATTTTTCACACACACTTGCTGCTACTTTAAGCTCTTTTACATGACGCTGACCATAGTCAAATGAAAGGGCATATACATCATGGCCTTGTTGCAGGGCTTTATTTAATACGGTAAATGAGTCCATACCGCCGGAATAAATAACAACTACTTTTTGCGTCATATCTGTTTTGCTCTTAGTTTTAATAGAGGTTTATATCAGGGCGCGATATACTACACGGCCGCAGCTTAAATAACAATTTTTGCACAGCGCTTTTTGGTTTTTTAATAGTAGCAATTTGGCTGCTAGGTAGTAAGTGAGATCTCTTTTGTACAAAATTAATGAAGTGTTTGAAACCATTCAAGGTGAAGCTAGCTTTACTGGCACACCCTCAATATTTTTACGTTTGCAAGGCTGCCCAGTAGGTTGCTCTTGGTGCGACACCAAGCAAACGTGGGATGTTGATAATGTATATAAAGTATCGCTGGATGAAACCGTAGAAAAAAAAGCCGACTCAGATCATTGGGCTAACGCCAGTGCAGAGCAAATTTTAGCGCTGTTTCAATCACGTGGTTATACCGCAAAGCATGTTGTAATTACTGGCGGCGAGCCATGCATGTTTGATTTAAATCCAGTCTGTAACTTATTACACGAACACGGTTTTAGCACACAAATAGAAACCAGCGGCACGTTTGAAATACTCGCCCCAGAGCAAACATGGGTAACGGTATCGCCAAAAATCAATATGCGCGGCGGCTATGAAGTACTTACCAGTGCAATGAAGCGTGCCAACGAAATTAAACACCCCGTTGCCATGCAAAAGCATGTAGAAGAGTTAGAAGAATTATTTGCTAAAACAGGCGTTAACCCTAAGCTTGTTTATTTGCAGCCAATTAGCCAAAAAGTATCAGCAACAAAATTAGCAATCGACACCTGTATTGCCAAAAACTGGCGCCTATCAATACAAGTACATAAGTATTTAGGAATTAGTTAAAGCCAGCTTAAAGTTATATTACGTATGTTGGGTAGAGCGAAGCTAGACCCAACAAATCTCCACTTCCGCACCATTTTCTAATAACGTTTCATAATATTTAAATACGTAGGTCGGATAAGCGAAGCACCACCCGACAACCTTAAAGCTCATATCTTCTTCGCTAATAGCCATAATTAGTTTACTATGCGCGACTTAAAAATATTCCACTACTTACTACTAGGCTTATATGTCCGTAAATGCGCTTTACACCGACCTTTCTGATTACTACGACTTAATGTGTGCAGATATTAATTATCAAGCCCAAAGCAATTCTATTCACAGGCTGCACCAAATTTTTGGTAATGGCGCAAATACCCATCTCGATTTAGCGTGTGGCACCGGCCCGCATGTACGCCACTTTATTGATTACGGCTATAAAAGTAGTGGGCTTGATTTAAACCAGCCAATGCTCGATAAAGCAAAAGTTCGTTGCCCAGAAGCGCAATTTTCGTTGCAAAACATGAGTGAATTTAAGGTCGCTGAGCACGTGGATTTAATTACCTGCTTTTTGTATTCAATCCATTACTGCGACGGCATTAATAAGTTAAAAGAGTGCCTTGCGAGTGTGCATAGCGCATTAAACGTAGGTGGAATATTTTGCTTTAACACGGTTGATAAAAACAAAATCGACAGCGATTCATTTGTAGAGCACACAGCAACAAGCGAAAATAGCTTCTTCACATTTCGCTCTGGTTGGCATTACAGTGGCAGCGGCAGTAAACAGTTATTAAAACTCAGCATAGAAAAAACCACCGCAGATAAAACACTCGTATGGCACGACGAGCACCCAATGGTTGCTTTTAGTTATACCGAGCTTAAAGAAGCCCTAAAGCCGTACTTTGAATTCCACATATTTGAACATGACTACGACAAAATAACCCCATGGGCAGAGCGCTCAGGCAACGCCATTTTTGTCTGCGTAAAAATTTAAGTTAAACACTCATCAAGAAGAGATACAAGTTTGGGTAGAGCGTAGCGAAACCCAACGAACCTCCAATACCCACACCCAATAACCCCGCATTATATATTTGAAAGCGTAGGTCGGATAAGCGAAGCGGCATCCGACACAGTAACTTATTTGAGTCTCGGCGAATATAAACAGCTAATTAATTATTAAGTCAAGATTTGACGCTCTGGTTTATAAAAAGTAATTACTGATTAGTTATAGTATGTGAAGTCAATATTTGATCTTTTTAGTTTTTTGTAATGACTCATTTAATTGCTTATGTACGAGTAACGATATAAAAAGAGATGAAGGCTTAGCCCTAAAAAGCAAGTTTACTGATAAAGTTTTATGCGTTTAATTAAAGTGGCTGTTGGTTTAGTTTTCTGAAGTTATCTGGTGTTCCAGATAAAATAACTATTTAAGGGAATTTAAGAATAATATGACTGATAAAAGTAAACTTATAGGTATCGTTATTTTGGCTGGATTGCTCATTTTTGCCATTTTATTTTCATGGGTGTGTAGCCTTGGAATTGGGTTTGGCGGAACAACAGAGACGTGGTCTCATTTCGGTAGTTTCTTTGGAGGTGTATTAGGGCCGATTCTTGCTTTTTTCTCATTTATTGGTGTTATCTATACTGTTTATCTTCAGTCTAAAAGTAATAAAGAACAAGCAATTGCGAATAAAAATGCTGCGTATGATCGACTTGCTTCAGAGCTTCTTCAAAAAGAGGCGCAAGTAGAAACAAGAAAATTATTTGAACAAAGAGTTGCACATGAAAAGCAAGTCAGCTTACAAAAATTTTTGACGAGTTCTTTGAATGATTTAGAGCACGCAGGTTGCTTAGTAATGAAGGATATAAATGTACTATCAGGGCAACCTATTTTAGGTCCTAATTACAATCCATACTATTGGAAGTTAGTGTCATTATCAAACTCTTTGGAATATTCTATAAAAAATATAGAATCTGGTTATGGGGAAGTAATTTATATTTATTTAGCTAGTTGCTGTAGTCAGCTTTATAATCTTTCGAATAATATAAAAATTAAGAAAAATACTTTTTATAATAATCCAGCAGAAATAGATGAGGCTTTGAAGAATTTAGATGAATTTGAAGCTAAGTTGAAAACTACCTTAAAGGGGTTAAGAGATAAATAATTTTTTACCGTGGATATTTTGCTGCTGGTCTGTCATCAGTACTGGCCGCTTTTATACATGCTTTTATTTAATCAAAGTTTGAGTAAATAACATAAAAAAACGTTGCGCTAGAGCAATACTTGTCTGTGTCTTTTTAATAGATCAAAGGCTATTCAGCCGTTAAATGAGTTTGGGGCGACTTAAGAGTGAGCTGTAGTCTTAAACTTACAACTATAAAAATTAATACTCACAAGGAAGAACACTTGCATATCCAAATTGCAGAACACATTAAGCTAGCTCCTTTAGTGGAAAGCGATGCTGCGGACATTTTAAAGACTGTTAATTTAAGTCGGGCAAGTTTAGGTAAGTTTTTGCCTTGGGTAGAAGGGGTAAATAATATTGAATCAGCTAAAAAATATATACTCGACAGAGTCAACAGCGGGCTAAATGGTTCGCGGTGGTTTAAAATTTATTATAAAGATAATCTGAGTGGCATTTTTGCAGTTAAGTCTATTTGCCCTGAGTTAAAAGTAGCGGAGCTTGGTTACTGGTTAAGTATTGACGCACAAGGAAATGGTATTATCAGTCAAGTAATCGCAAGAGTGCCGATCATACTCAAAAATACAAGCGCTAAAGTATTTGAGTTTAGATGCTTAGAACAAAATGCAGCTAGCATTAAAATTGCTTTAAAATCAGGTGCAAGTTTAGTTGGTACTATTTTAAACTTTGTATCGGTTGATAATACAATTCAGCAACTTAATAATACCAAGTGGATTTGTGAATAACGCATATACCACACCCTCCAGTAATAACTCCGTCTATTTAATTACTTTTCTCATCAATTTCTTTCCCGCAATTATAACAATTGTTAGTGGGGAGCTTATAACTAGAAATAGAGCGCATTACTTGGTTTTTCTTACAGGCAGGGCAGGCGTAATTAATTACAGAGATTATAAGCGCAATAGCAAAAACAAAACTACCGATATAAAACGGGTTTGAGTAAAATTGCATACTTGGTTCTGAAAAGTTAAAACCGATAATACAGATGATTAAGGCAGTTAAATAAAGTTTAAATTTTAGGCTTTTATTCAAGGTTTAAATATCCAATTGGCAAGGTGCTAATAATAAGTGCTTTGGCAGTTTTAACAAATTATTTACTAAATTACTAATTAAGTTTTTATATAGCGCAAATGTATAGGCATAAAAAAAGCGTTGCCCTTGAACAACGCTTTTCTGTATTTGTCTAATAGCTGGTAGCTAACTTACTCAGCCGCTAGCTTACTCTGCAGCAAGATTATTCCGCCGCTAAGTAATCCAAAACCACTTGATGGTGATCTTTAGTTTTAAACTTATCAAATAGGTGTTTTATTTTACCGTCTTGGCCTACTAAAAACGTTAGGCGGTGAATACCATCGTACTCTTTACCCATAAACTTTTTGTAGCCCCATACACCAAATGCTTCAGCAATGGCGTGGTCTTCATCGGCTAATAAATCAAAATTAAGCTCTTTTTTAGTTTCAAAGTTTTTAAGGCGCTTAATTGGATCTGGGCTAATACCTACAACGCGGGTGTTAAATTTAGCAAGCTGTGCTTGCTCATCGCGGAGGTTTTCGGCTTGTACAGTACAACCCGGCGTTGACGCTTTAGGGTAAAAGTACACAAGCACTTGTTGCTCTTTTAACAGCTCGCTTAATGTTACTGTTTCGTCGTTTTGGTTTTGTAGGCTAAAAGCGGGTGCAGTATCGCCAGCTTGTAATGGACTAATTGTGTTCATGTTTAGCATCCTTAACGAATTCGTTTAAAAATATAATCTACGTTTAGTGTGTGAGAAAGGCTCTCAAAACTAATTTTAAATTGATCTATATCTACATCAACAGGTATGTTGAATTCAAGTTCACAACGCATTTTAATGTTGTCTTCTTGGGAATAAGTGTCTGACTTAAGTGAGCAAATACTAATATTATTGTCGGCAAAAAAGCGCGTTACTTTGCTCAATGTACCAGGGGTGTCTATGCCTGTGTATTCTAGTGTGTAACCTGCACAAAACTCGCTAGGAGTATGACTTGCTGTACGCTTCATCATGGTTAGCAGGCCAAGTACCATGGCTTTAGTGGGCAGTACGTGTTCTATGCGGCTTATTGCCGACATGTCCCCGCTAAGTAGCATTATAAAGGTAAATTCGCAGCCTAAAATAGCAATACGGCTGTCAATAATGTTGCAGTGGCAATCGCTAACCAGTTGGGTTAGTTCACTTACTATACCGGGTCTGTCTTCGCCAATCGCTGTTAAAACAATTTGATGATTTGAAAATGCAGTCATGAGTTCAAATACCTTGTTACTTGGATTATATCAACCGAGTTGGCAACACCAAAAATACACACGAGAAGTTGCACGGCGGCGAAGTTTAACACAAAAAGGGCTCTAAACTACAGCACACGCTAATTAAGCGCTTTTAAAGTGCGGTGTTTCTTGTTTTTACTGGCACGGGAAAGTACCATAGCTAAAATTTGCTTATTTGCGCTTAGTTGCTTACTAAGTTGAAGTGCTGAACTTTATTGCATTTAGGCAGCCAAATAATAAATGTAAAGTTAATATTGATTTTACACTGAACCAAATCGGTATTACCCACTCATATATTTGTTAAAACAATTAAAGGGTATGCTAAGGAGAAATATCTGTGCAGTATTGGATCCCAAAAGCACTTGCAGTAAGTGTATTGGTAAGTTTATCAGGGTGTAGTGTATTTATTAATAAGGCACATGACGAGCGTAATTATCGTACGCATGAGCCTGTAAAAGCACCAGCGTCGTTATCTCAACCAGCTCAAGACCCAGTTTATAAAATGGATGTAGGTCAATACGACAATAATCCTGAAGCTACAAATTACCGCCCACCGGCACAAGTATTAACAATTGCGAAAGGCAGTTGGGTAGAAGAGACAGATAAACAAGCGCGTATTTATTTTGATAAAAATGATGGCATTGCTGATTTAGATGAGTTTCTTTGGGATACGATTAAATCTGTCCTAGCTGATAATAATGCAGGAACTACTAAAGAAGATAAGCTACTTGGTATTATTGAAACTGATTGGTACTCAATCATTAAAACCGAAGAAGGTTTTTGGTGGTGGGGCGATGAAGTTAACGATGATTTAGAAAAGTTTAGGTTCACTATTGAAGAAAAATCACATCAACGCACTGCGTCTTTACGTGTAGAGCTGATTGATTTTAAAGGTGATAAAACGCTAACAGACTTACTCAAGCAGCAGCTAGAAGTACGTGCGCTTAACCAAGTAGTAAGCGAGTTTGATTACCGTTACCGTCAACTTGAAGTTGATATGCGTAAACGCCAAGGTATTATTTCTCTTGAAATGGGCTTTGATAATAAAGGTAATGCAGCACTTGTAACTGAGCAATCTTACGACGCTGTGTTTGACCGTTTCTCTGGGTTTTTAGAGCGCTTGTCGTTCTCTATTGTTGAAATTAACCCAGATACGGGCTTAATTACTGCAGATTATACTAAACCAGAAACAAGCGTTTGGGATTCAATTTGGGGTGATGACGTAGCTCAACTACCTATTGATGAAGGCCAATACCAAATTTTAGTAAGTAAAACTAAAGAAGGCGGTACTAGCTTAACGTGGATGGATGATAAAGGCGAAACGCTTGAGCCAGGTACTATGAATGGTTTACAACAAGCATTAGAAGCAGCACTCATTCAGCGCGGCATTAAAATTTAAATAATAATAAGTTTTACCACAAAAAGAGCGCTATGCTCTTTTTGTGGTTTTTATAGGTTAAACAATATGTCTCAGCTACCTGAACGTTCACACTATACGTGGCGCACTTGGTTTACTTTTTTGGTTCCTTCGTTAATTGGTGTGTTTTTATTTATGACACCCATTAGTACTTCGCAAGGGATGACCATTCCTATTGCAGTTATGGCAAAAGCGGTTCAAGCAATGATGCTTGGCTCTGCTCAAGCAATTATTACCCTCATTATTTGTATTACAGGGGTTATTTCTGTAATTACTAAAGTG
This sequence comes from Pseudoalteromonas sp. SG43-5, assembly GCF_014164345.1. Lineage (NCBI taxonomy): Bacteria > Pseudomonadati > Pseudomonadota > Gammaproteobacteria > Alteromonadales > Pseudoalteromonadaceae > Pseudoalteromonas > Pseudoalteromonas sp. SG43-5. The sequence continues at coordinate 31,301 of NZ_JACJFA010000020.1, read as the reverse complement.
TTTAAACCCGCCGCTATATGTAACTCACCTTTGTTAAAGCATTTATTTGATGTGAGCTGGACATGGCTGGTGGTACGCTTATTTGGTATGGCGTTTGGTTTAATGACGTACTTAAGCCTAGGCAGCGAGATGATTACCTCGGCCAATACTGGCGCGCTGGTATTAAATGACTTATTGCCTGTGTTGTTTTCGGTATTTATTTTAGCGGGCTTATTACTGCCGCTATTAATTAACTTTGGTCTATTAGAGCTTGCTGGTACGTTAATGACCAAAGTAATGCGCCCTGTATTTGGTGTACCAGGCAGAAGCGCGGTAGACTGTACTGCGTCGTGGTTAGGTGATGGCAGTGTGGGTATTTTGATGACTGCAAGGCAGTACGATCAAAAGCATTATACACAACGCGAAGCGGCTATTATTGGTACTACGTTTTCAGCGGTTTCAATTACATTTAGTTTAGTGGTGCTTGGGCAAGTTAAACTTGAATACCTATTTGCACCGTTTTACGCAACGGTATGTTTAGCCGGTATTGTTGCCGCTATTATTGTGCCGCGATTACCGCCACTGCGCTTTAAAAAAGACTTACTCATTGATGGCACTGAGCCAGATAGAGACGCTGAAACAATTCCGGGTCATAAAACTTTATTTGGCCATTCATTAGATGTTGCACTAGCTAAAGCAGATAACTCAACGGGTGTTAAAGGCACTATAAAAGAGGGCGTACATAATGCGCTTGATATGGTGTTTGGTGTGTTACCAGTAGTAATGGCGGTAGGCACATTTGCACTGATCATTGCTGAGCATACGCCTATATTTCAGTATTTAGGTATGCCGTTTGTGCCATTTTTAGAGCTATTGCAAGTACCCGAAGCAGCCGCTGCGTCGCAAACTATTATGGTTGGTTTTGCTGATATGTTTATTCCGTCAATATTAGCAGCAGGGACTATTGAAAGTGATGTAACGCGCTTTATTATTGCCGCAATGAGTGTAACTCAGCTTATTTATATGTCTGAGGTGGGTGCACTTTTACTTGGCAGTAAAATACCGGTAAACATTTTAGAGTTGTTTATTATATTTATTTTGCGAACGCTAATTACTTTACCTGTTATTGCGCTAATGGCGCATTGGCTCGTAGGCTAAATTAACGAAAATATAATTAAGCGAATTGATATTATTGAAAAAGCCCTGATTAATCAGGGCTTTTTTGTGTCTGTTGTATTTTTTATATTGGCGTTGGGTTTTATAAACTCCTGTTTTGCAGAGAGCTTAATTAGCGCAATGTTACCAATGATAATGGCAAATACAACGGCGACAATAATTACAATATGCCAAGTTTGCATCGCAGTATCACCTAATCTTTAGTACGTTTAAGTGTGACCGCTTTGCACTATAACAGCAATTAATTTACTCAAAAATACAATCAATAACGTTAAAAACGTCTCGCTACCGAAAGCGTTAAAAAGTTAAGCCCAGGGTTTGGCTCTTTAAAGCCTGCGTTTGAATAGTGAATAACGCGAAGGGCAACGTTAGTATGGCCAAAATCGGCTACAAGGCCTATGCGGTCTTCAAACTGGTAGTGAGTACTTATGTTTTTACCGGCAAACTGCGTTTCATCAATCAGTGATACACCAATGCCTGCTTCTACATAAAATGGGGTGTTGTTAAAACTAAAAGCAGGAAATTGCAGTACAGGTGACATAGCAAGTACTAGGTTTGATTGTGTTTCATCGCCGTGGCGGTATTCCCACATGTTTACGCTGGTTTCAAAGTAAAAGCGTGCATCACCAATAAGGTTTTGCATACCAGGTGCATGATACTGATACGCAAGCTTAACGCCGTTTACGTTACCTTCGCCTTTGAGAAAGTCAACGGCATAACCGTGGTCCGATTGAGCAAAAGCAAGCTTGCCAAAAAGTGAAACTACTAATACAAAAGAGATAATAAGTGTTTTAAGTGACGTTTTCATAGGTGCCAAATGTTTGTTTGATTTAAGCTGATAACTAAATGATAAGGGCGGCCTGTAAACAATTACAATGAGGACAAAATGCCGGTTGTATATGAGCTGTTAATGGAGTTTTCTAACCGCTTGAATTTATTTTATTTATTCGATTGGTGCTAATTGGGCATTAATAAGTTGCTTATTTGTGCCTTTTTTATTGCGTATAGTTCGCGTAAATTACAGCCATCTTAATCACACAGACATATACAATTATGAAACTCTTTAAACTATTCGTTTTAGCCACTGCTTTTTTTAGCAGTTCGTTATTTGCACAAGCTCAGCAATCACCAGATCAGTTACTTGAATCGGTAGCCGACAAGCTTTTTGCAGATATTGGTCAAGTGAACTCAAAAGGTACAGCCAGCAAAGACGCGATGGCTGCCATTGTTGAAAAACGTTTAATGCCACATATTGACGTTAAGTTTGTGTCGTTTAAATTATTAGGTAAACACATTAAAGGTATTGAGCGCGAGCAAGCTGTTCAATTTATAGATGCAGTAGAGCATTACTTAACAGGCACATACGCCGGTGCACTAATGAAGTATACGGGTCAAAAAGTAGTATTTGAGCGTAATAACGCAAAAAGTGACTCTGAATACGCAACAGTTAATACGCAAATTATTGAGCCAAATGCGCCTACTATCGACTTAAGCTTTAAGCTTCGTTTAGGGAAAAACAATGAGTGGAAAGTATACGATATTGTTGCTGAAGGCATTTCACTATTAAGTGCTAAACAAAAAGAGATTATTCAACGCATTTCTGATGTGGGTTTAGAGCAAGTTATTAGCGAGTTAAAAAGTAAATAGACTATTTGTCTGGCTCTGATTAAGCCCAACTCCAACCTCAAAAACGGCCAATTACTTATGTATTTGGCCGTTTTTATATTTTTGCTAAGGACAATACCAATCCACAGTAATACTTAATCATTTAGAACAACTAAATAACGAAATTTTTGCTTTGCTATCACATGGTTTTCTACCTCAAAATAAATCACTTAATTAAGCGAATTGGTATAATCCTAAAGGATTGTTGTTATAGCGTAATTTTGCGCTAGCAGCAAAACAAAGGTGTGCTAGAATATCGGCACTTTGATTAAGCGTGGTGTCAGCTTAAAACTGATATAACTTACCACCCCCAAGCCACACTGGAGTTGTGTTGTTTTAATGGAAAATGTACTGATTTGGCCAAAGGAATACCCATTACTTATTAAAGGACTGGTAGAACAAAACGGTGCCTTTATTTTAGATGCTTTGGAAGCTTGGCCTGCTTGTCGTTCTACAAATGAAGACGATGGTGTATGCACCACCGTGCTGCCACCTATTTATTATTTGGCATGGCTAACCCCGCTGGAGCCATTTGAAGAATGTTACTTTCAACATATCTCTGAATATGACGAAGACGCACAAGCGTATATTAGTGCGGTTAAAAGCCATTACTACGATAATGAATACACCCCTGAAAGCTTAGTGCTTATGCTGTGCCAGCGCCTTGAAAAATACGCAAGCGTGGCTGCACAAAATACCATAGATACGCCACTGTCTTTAGTTGATTTATTTTTTAGTAAACGCTACTTCACCTTAATTGAGCATGCGTTAAATAATAAAAGTAAACTCTCGGCAAAGGACACATTAGCGCTTTGGAAAGAAGTTGATTTTAGAGAGCGCCTAAGTGCGTTTATTCCAGAGTCTATTGCTGATTTAGATACTCTCTCTGAACTTGCCAGCGAAAAAGTAGCTGCGGGTAAAGACTATTTTACGCTGCTTACGCAGGTTTCTCCTGATGTTGACTCTGTTGTATTGCTAGAAAAAGCTTTGCTTACTCATTTACGTAAAAAAACAGCTAAGCAAACAATGGCTATGCGTTTTATTGAACAAGGCGCTACAGGTGTGCTTGCTGATGAAAACAATAAAACAGCTTTTATGTGGGCGGCCGAAAAAGGCTTTGTAAATGTGGTTGAAACGCTACTTGCAAAGCAAGACAAAAAAGCGACAGATAACTTAGGTAATACTGCACTTCATTATGCTGTGTTTGCTAAAAATGAGTCGTTAATGGTGCTGCTTATTAAAGCCGGATACGATTTTAGAGCACGTAATAAAGAAGGTTTAAGCTGTTACCGTTTAGCGGTGAGTATTAAAGCTAATAACTTAGTTAAATGTTTAGAGCGTGACTTTGGTATTAAAGAACTTTCGCCAGAAGGGCAGTTCGATCGCATTAAAAAAGTGCATGTGCTACATGCTATTGTGACTATATTGCTGCCTTTACAGTTGTTTTTCTTTTTTGATGAAACCCTGTCAATTAAAAGTGAGCTGACGCTGGGTTTAACTATGACTGCAGTGATTTGTTTTTTCTTTGCGACCACTTTAAAACGCTGTGCGCTATATCCACATATTAAACACCCTTGGGGTTTGTTTGTGCTTAGAGGCTTTTCGTTTATTAGCTTAATTGCTCAAATAGGGTTGGCGAGTATTGTGGTGCTAGCTGCCTTGAGCGATTTAGTTTAGCTAGTTTTAAACAATTAATAAAAAACGCGCTTAAAGTAATTTAAGCGCGTTTTTTTGTATATAGCGTTTATGGTTAAGCCTTATTTACCGTGCTCATTTGCTGCTTTTTCTTCAGCTAATTCTTCTTTAAGCTTACGGATTTTTAAACCTTGTTCTTGTCCGCGGTGTCTTGCGTAGTAAGTACAGCCAATAAACATTGAAGAGGCAAACACAAGCTCTAACAACACCCAAATTAATTCATCTGGTGCTGCCCACAGCATGGTAAGCCCGTGGATAAAATAAAGCATTACAATAAAGTTAGCCCACGCATATGTGTATGTGTTGTCTTGAATTATGCCTCTTAGCGGCAGCAGTAAAGGAATGATAGGAAAAAACAATGACACCCAACTAGTATTACCGTCTAGAGGGGGTACAAAATACATCCACAAAGGAATCAGAATAAGTAAACCAACATAGCCAAATAGTGCTGCACGTTGAAATTTTACCGTAATCGGCTTTTTAGCTGGACTGTCAGCTGTATTCATTTAAGTTTTCTCGCAATGTGAGTAAGGCGTTTACCAACGCTTTGGCATATTTTAATTTCGTCTTTGCTTAGCTGTGCACTATTAGCGCTGCCAGCGACGTGTGTTGCACCGTATGGTGTTCCACCGGTTTGTGTTGCAAGTAGTTCGGGCACATCATATGGCACGCCCATAAGCATCATACCGTGGTGTAATAGTGGCAAAGATAAGTTAAGTAAGGTTGCTTCATTTCCACCATGCATGCTACTTGATGACGAAAATACACACGCTGGCTTATCGATTAATTGGCCTTTTAGCCACAAGTCGCTGGTGGTTTCCCAAAAGCTTTTTGCTTGAGAGGCCATCATGCCAAAGCGAGTTGGTGTACCAAATGCTAAACCATCGCAATTTATTAAATCATCTTTGGTGATCACAATATCGTGCGCGTTTTTAGCCACAAAGGTGCGAAGTAGTGCACTAGCACCTTGTTGCTCTATCGACTCTGCTATCTCGTGAGCCATTGCTTCAACTGAGCCATGGCTTGAGTGATAAAGCACCACTATGGTTGCACTCATTATAAAACGCTTAGTACGTTTTCTGGTGGACGACCAATCGCTGCTTTATTGTTATTAACTACGATAGGGCGTTCAATCAATTTTGGGTATTTAACCATAGCGTTAATAAGTGCATCCTCATTTGTTTCATCTTTCAAATTAAGCGCTTTGTAGTCATCTTCTTTTGTGCGCATCATTTCACGTACGGATGAAAAACCAAGTTGGATTACAAGCGTTGAAATTTGCTCGTGAGTAAGAGGGGTTTTTAAATACTCTACAACACTTGGCTCTATCGCTTTACTTTGCAGTAGCGCTAGCGTTTCGCGTGATTTAGAACAACGTGGGTTGTGGTAAATAGTAACAGACATAAAATGATTCCAAAGTGTGAATTGCGTCTATTTTAGGGTAAGCGCTTGCAGACTTAAAGTCTTGCAAGCTCTTTTTGTAAAAGTCGATACTGGGTAAGTAGTGCTTTTAAACGTTGTTGCTTTACAAGTTCGGTTGGCTCTACGAAGTTAAGTGCTTTTTGTACTTCGTCTGCGGCTTTTAAATAAGCACCGTATTGAGCCAATACATCGGCGTTCGCTTCGTGATATGAGGCTAATTTATCTTGTTTTTTATACGCATCAGCAAGAAGTTGCTTGCCTAGGTTATGATCTGGCTTTTCGAGTAAAAAACTCTTCAAAATATTTTCGGCTAGTTCATATTGCTCAGCTTCAAGTGCTGCGTTGGCATAGTTGAGCGTAATTACCTGATTATTAGGGCGATACTGATTTAAATCGGCTAAAAATTTTACGGCTTCATCTGCCTTTTTTTGCGCGATGAGTAAATCGGTATGGGTATCTATATAAAATAGGTTTTTAGGATCGTTTTTTAAAAGCTCATCTAGTATTGGGGCTGCTTCATCAAGCTTTTTTTGATCAAGTAAGCTAATAGCTAAACCGTACTTTAAAGCGGTGTTATCGTAGCTATTTTCGCGAAGTCGTTTTCTAAATAGGTCTTCGGCGTTTTCTGGTTTGTTGTCGTAGCGCGCAAGCACGCGGCTTTTAGCTAAATTAAACTCAAGACTGGCACTCATATGACGCACAGGAAATTGCTCTGCACGCAAACGCACATCTGATACTCGGCTCTCTGGTAATGGGTGAGTAAGTAAAAACGCAGGTGGTTTATATTTATAACGAATTTGCGCGGCAAGTTTAGTTAAAAATTCGCTCGATGCACGGGCATCAAAGCCTGCATTGTTAAGCGTTTGCATGCCTATGCGGTCAGCTTCTTGCTCGGCTGAGCGACTATGCGTTAACTGACTAAAAGCAGATTGTGTTTGGCTGGCAGATATAATCGCAATACCCGCGTCGGGTGCAACAACGGTTGCTAATATACCGGCAATCATACCGGCAATAGTCAGCGCGCTGTTATCTTGTTGTTGCTGTATTCTTCGTGCTAAGTGGCGCTGTGTTACGTGAGCAATTTCGTGACCAAGCACTGAGGCAAACTGGCTCTCGTTATCGGCTTGCGCTATTAACCCTGTATGCACGCCTACATGGCCGCCATAAAAGGCGAAGGCATTTATTTCTGAGTTATTTATCCAAAAAAACGAAAACGGAAAGCGCACGTCATTAGCATTAGCAACGAGTTTACGGCCAATAGTTGTGAGGTATTCATCAAGCACTGGGTCATTTATTACTGGTGATGAGCCTCGTATTTGCATCATCATTACTTCGCCAATGGCTTGTTCTTTTTCGAGTGGCAGTGCTTGTAATGCAGATGTTCCTAAATCAGGAAGCGTAAAGTTAGTTTGCGCTTTTAAAGGTTCGCTTATTAATAAGCTAAACGTAAGCGCAGCACTGCATAAAGTGATAAATGCTGATTTTAGCTGCATTTTATTCCTTGTTAATTTGTTCGCCAATTGCAATTTTGGCTATGTCTATTTCGTCACTGCTTGCACGGCTGTCTTTTTCGCACAATTGGTACAGTTCTTTTATTGTGACTCCATCAAGCTTTACAACGTTCAATTCTCGCTGCAAAAAAGTAATAATTTTATGTACTACTTTGTGTGCATGTAAGATAATGGCTTTATCTGCTTTGTCGCCTCGTTCAAAATAAAAGCCAATAAACTTATGTAACTGACTTATTCTGATCAAGTTTTTCATTGAATGTGGGTCCCACACTCTAAACTCCATAAAGCGATTGTTTTTTATGTATTGATCAACAATAACATCTTTAGCATAAGGCTGTGCCCATAGCTCAAAGCCTCTGTCGGTAAATACTTGGTGCAGCGCAATACGTGGCTTATGTTTGGTATGTATTTCACCTAAGTTATCTTCATAGCCTTCTAATAAATCTAAGTTCCAATTGCGTTTATCTAAAAGTTGTTTAACTGCATTGTCGAACCCATGATCTAAAATTCCTTCTGATTCGCTTATTGATGAGGCAACAAGGTGATAAAAAGGAGGTAGTTCGCCCCAATTAATCTGCTTTTTAAACCAATTAATCTCTTTGAGTGTTGGATTACTTGGTAGTTGCGCTTTATTATGCGTGCCAGGCATTAACTTATCCTTACTGCTAGTTATGTTATAAGGATAAACTATTGCAGGAATTGTTTTAACAAAAAGTTACAATGGTTTGAGTATATAAATACGTAGACCGTAAATATGCGACTTATTATTCATTTACTATACGGATAAAGTAGTTATGGTAGAGCGCGATTTAAAAGAGTTTAAGTGTCCTCAGCAATTTGTGCAGTTCAAGCTTGCGCTACGAAGTGCGCAGTCATCAAAACAACGTATCACTTTTAGTCTTAATAAAGGTGAAAGTGCGAACGACATTGAACGTTTTTTGCAAAAAAATGCTTATAGTTACAATTTTGATAAACAACGTGGGTTGTTATTAGTGGAGCCATTACATGTTTGAATACGTAAAAACATGGTACGAAAGGAAGTTCTCGGATCCTCATTCGTCTACCTTATTATTTTTATTATTGGTATCAGTTGCCTTACTTTACTTTTTTGGCGCGTTAATTGTTCCTGTGCTTGTTGCACTGGTTATCGCTTATTTACTAGATTGGCCGGTTGTTCATTTAGAGCGTGTTGGCTTAAAACGTTTTACTGCAACAATTATTGTAATGTTAATATTTATTAGCATTATGCTCACCCTTATTTTAGTTATTGGCCCAGTGCTTTGGAAGCAAACCAGTAACTTAGTGCAAGAAACACCGCATATGCTAGAGCAGGGGAAGTCTTATTTAATGGCTTTACCTGAACAATACCCAAGTTTAATTAATATAGAACAAGTACAAGCAATTGTTGCAACCGTAGAAGCTAAAATCATTGAGTTTGGTCAAGCGGTATTATCGTTTTCACTTACGTCTTTAAAAGATGTTGTTGCTTGGCTTATATATTTGGTGCTTGTGCCGTTACTGGTGTTTTTTATGCTTAAAGATAAGCTGGAGCTGACAGGGAGTATAGCTAAACTGATCCCGCAGCAACGGCGCTTGATTTTACAAGTGTGGAACGAAATGAACCAACAAATTATGAATTACATTCGCGGTAAAGTATTCGAAATTTTAATTGTTGGTGGTGTGTCTTTCATTGCATTTACTGTTTTAGATTTGCGCTATGCAGCTTTACTTGGTGTGCTTGTTGGCTTTTCGGTATTAATTCCATTTATTGGCGCGGCACTCGTCACTATTCCGGTAGCGGCAGTTGCACTGTTTCAGTTTGGATTAGAAACGCAGTTTTGGACCATTTTAATTATTTATGGAATTATTCAAGCGCTTGATGGCAATGTACTTGTACCGCTGTTGTTTTCTGAGGCAGTTGATTTAAATCCGGTATTTATAATTGTCGCGGTATTATTTTTTGGTGGTTTATGGGGGTTTTGGGGCGTATTTTTTGCCATCCCACTGGCCTCATTAGTAAAAGCGCTAATAACAGCTTGGTCGTCAACGCACGAAGAGATCAGCAAAGAGCTCAGTGAATAGTTAAGCAAACAGACTTTTAGTTTAAAAAAGCATAGTAAACGCACCTCTAGTGCTAATTGATTATTACTCATTACCTGTAAATTTATGTACTATTGGTAATAAGATATATTTTTTAGTAATAAGGTGCGTTTTTTAATGTCTGAGTTTTTATTGCACGATGAGCCAGTAAAACAAGTTTACCTTGATGCAAATGCAACGACCCCTGTGTTGCCTTGTATTGCTGATGTTGTTTCTCATACCATGCAAATATGTTTTGGTAATCCTTCAAGCCCGCACATCACAGGTATTCAAGCCAAGCATTTATTAGAACAAACACGTCAAAAGGCACGCACGGTTATTGGCGCAACTAATGGCGATATCCTATTTACCTCTGGTGCAACGGAGGGTATTCAAACTGCGGTGGTTTCTACATTAATTAATGCTAAAAAGCAGTCTATTAAAAACCCTGTATTATTATATGGCGCTACTGAGCATAAAGCGGTGCCAAATACACTCAAGCACTGGAATAGCGTACTTGACGTTAATGCTGAGGTGCTTGCTATTCCGGTTGATAGTAACGGTATTTTAGATTTAAATTTTATCGCAGAGCATATTAATAACGCTTTGATGATTTGCACCATGGCCGTTAATAACGAAACCGGTGTATATCAAGATTTACCCGCTATAGAGCAGGTAATTCGTAGCCGTAACAAAAATGTATCGTGGATGGTGGATTGCGTGCAGGCACTCGGTAAACAAGCGCTCGCACTGAGTAATACAACTATTGATTACGCTCCTTTTTCGGGGCATAAGCTTTACGCACCTAAAGGTATTGGCTTTTTATATATTCGTAGTGGCAGTGCGTACACACCTTTTATAGCGGGTGGCGGTCAAGAAAGTGGAATGCGTTCAGGCACCGAAAATCTACCCGGTATTGCAGGGTTAAATAAACTATTTAGTATGTTGCTTGATAAATCAGACGATACATTTAAACCAATTAGCACACTAAACTCTTATCGAAGCCAGTTACAAAGCGCGATAAAAGACACCTTTGGCAATATTACATTCAATCATGATTTTGCTTATAGCGTGCCTACTACACTTAACTTTGCGGTAAACGATTTAACGAGCAAAGAAGTGATTGATTTATTTGATGCTGCGGGCATTCGCGTAAGTGGTGGCTCGGCTTGTAGTACGGGCGCATCAACAAGTTTTGTTTTAGATGCAATGGGTGCAAGTAAGTGGCAAAGTGAAAATGCGATTAGGCTATCGTTTGGACCTGCTGCAACACAACACGATATTGATGATGCTTGTGTGCGTATTCGCGCTCTTAAAGCAATACTTCAGGCTAACTGTTTAATTGTATCTGATAGCACTACACCACAACAAGAAGTGTGCGCACTTGGCCTTACTCAGTTTAGGCACCAAGGAGCATGTAGTTGGCTTTATGTAAGCGATGATAAGCGCGCAGTTATAATAGACCCGATTGTTGAGCTTATTCCGCGCTTTGAAAAAATAGCCAATACACAAAACTTAACTATATCAGCGGTGCTTAATACTCATCTGCATCAAGAGCGAGAGTCAGCGACTAATTTATTAACCAGCGTTCTTGCATCAAGAGTTGTAAAAGGTGAGGTTGATGCTTTAGGTTGGCCACTAAATGCAGAAAGTATTAGCTTAGCAAATGACGTACTTGAAAAAGTAGCGACACCTGGGCACAGCAAAGATAGCGTAAGTTATTTATTAAAAAATAGTAATGGCGAAACGCGTTATTGTTTTTGTGGTGATTTAATTTTGCCTGCAGGACTTGGCAATACGTCCCTTACGGGTGGGGATGCAAAAGCAATGGCACGCTCTATTTTAGCAATAAGCGAGCAACTAAATAGCACCAGCATTATTTGCTCAGGGCACGACTACCAACAATGTTTTGCCATGAACTGGGCTGTACAACAAAACCAAACGCCATTACTCAATGCGTTAGTAAGCGGCAGTATTTCAGTTGATGAATTTACAATACAAAAGCAGCAGTACGACGCTTCAAAGCAAGTAAATAACACGCAATTGTGTGGTTATGTAAATGCATTGCCTGAGATTGATACACAGCAATTAAATTTTGATGACGCTAAAGCAATGTTAAACACCAGCGATGTGTATTTAATAGATACTCGGGAGCCGTATGAACATGGAGCAAATAATGTTGCTCAGTTATTTAATACACTTGATGGAAAAACATTAAATATACCGCTTAGCAGAATGGCAAATGCGGTATTTGAAGGGCAGTTAAGTAAAAATAACAACTATATTTTATTATGCCGCAGTGGTAACCGCTCAAAGATTGCTGCGAGCAATTTAATGCAGCTAGGGTACAAAACTGTTTATAACCTAAGTGGTGGGCTAGCGCTTAGTAATTAAGCAAAGATTGTAATTTATACAAAATCGGCTTTAGAGCCGATTTTTTGTTTTTAAGGTTTATTTGTTTGCAAGGCAAACAATTACAGTAATTAGTGAATAACTATGAAAAGTAATTAGCAGCGCTTATAAAAATTCATTAATATTTCATTTTGATTGATTAAGCTATGCCGTTGCCTTTCAAATTACAGGTAAATTAATTTATAAAATTTTTATGATACCGGTGTCAAAAGCTAAAAATTGCGTTATCATCTGCACATAAAATTATAAAAACAGCATTTTTTTTGCATTTTTAGTTATACTATTTGCGCTTTAATTTAGTGTGAATAAGTAGTATTAAGAGTTTTGCTTTTATAAAAAACATTTTTAAATCAATTGATTGAAAAAAATAGAGGATATTTCCATGTCTAACCGAACGCAACTAGCAAGTTGGCAAGCACTAGAACAAAGTGCAGCTAAGATGAAACAAACACATCTAAAAACGTTATTTGCACAAGATGACACGCGCTTTTCTCAGTTTTCTACTCAAGTACCAGGTGTATTATTCGACTATTCTAAGCAACTTGTTGATAATGATGTTTTTGCTAACTTAATGTCGCTTGCTAAAGAATGCGATATTGCATCGTGGCGCGATAAAATGTTTAGCGGTGAAAAAATAAATATCACTGAGGATCGCTCAGTTTTGCATACGGCACTTCGTAATCGTGCTCACACTCCATTAATTGTTGATGGCGAAAACGTGACACAAGCCGTAGACAACGAGTTAGCTAAAATTAAAGTGTTTGTAGAAAAAGTTCGTAGCGGTAAATGGTTAGGCTATACCGGCAAAGCGGTAAAAGATGTTGTAAGTATTGGTGTTGGTGGCTCTAACCTTGGTCCACAAATGGCAACTGAGGCATTAAAAGCACTTGCTGATGATACGTTAAATGTTCACTACGTATCTAATGCTGACGGTGTACAAATTTCGTCTATATTAAAAGCCATTGACCCTGAAACAACATTATTTGTTATTTCGTCAAAAACATTTACTACGTCAGAAACCATGACAAACGCAAAGACGGCGGTTGACTGGTTTTTACAAGCAACAAAAGATGAAAGTACAATTGCAAAGCATTTTGTTGCAGTAAGTACAAATTTAGAAAAAACGGCAGCCTTTGGTATCAGCGACGAAAACGTATTCACTATGTGGGATTGGGTTGGTGGTCGCTTTTCACTTTGGAGTGCGATAGGCTTACCAATTGCTTTATATTTAGGCTACGACGCCTTTGAAGCAATTTTAGAAGGTGCGTTTGAAATAGACGAGCACTTTAAATCAGCGCCGTTTGAGCAAAATATACCATTAATTATGGCATTGCTTAGTGTATGGAATACGAGCTTTTTAGGTTATACAGCGCAAGCTATATTACCGTACGATCAAGCACTGCATATGTTGCCTGCGTATTTACAGCAAGGCGAAATGGAAAGTAACGGTAAACACGTTAACTTTGCAGGCGAAACGGTACCTTATACTACGGTTCCAATTATTTGGGGCATGACGGGTATTAATGGCCAGCACGCATTTTATCAGTGTTTACACCAAGGTAATGTAATTGTACCTGCAGATTTTATTGCATCAGTTAAGCCACAAGTGAATGTTGATAAGCATCACGATATTTTATTATCGAACTTCTTTGCTCAAACAGAAGCGATGATGAGTGGTGTAGATGCAGCGCAAGTTACAGCTGATTTAACCGCTAAGGGTAAATCGCAAGCAGAGATTGATGAGTTATTAAATCATAAAATTCATCAAGGCAATCGTCCTACAACGTCTATGCTATTAGATACAGTAGATGCTAAAACAGTGGGCAGTTTAATTGCACTGTATGAGCATAAGATATTTTGCCAAGGCATTATTTTAGAAATATGCTCGTTTGACCAATGGGGTGTAGAGCTGGGTAAAGGTTTAGCATCTAAAATTGAGAGTGAACTCACTGATGATAGCGTGAAACACGCTCATGATAGTTCTACAAACGGCTTAATGGCGTACTACAAACAAAACCGTACGCAGTAAAAAATTCGCTTACGCAAGTAAGTAAACCGAGTACCTTTGAACGGGTAGCGCTGGAGTGCTTAGGGTCTGTATTTTTGTGAGAGGAGATACAGTGCCCCTAAGGCTCATTTAATAAGCGCAATGATAAACAATAATAATAAATCATCGATACAGAACAATTCAGCAGGCTTTTATTTAAATACAGCTATAAAAGCCATCTAATCTAGCAATAAATAGGCATACCCGCGCATTTACAAAATGTACTGGGTATCACAACGTAGAGAGTAACTATGCTTAATCCTTTTGATATTATAATTTTTGGGGGCGGTGGTGATCTTGCGTTACGCAAATTGCTACCTGCAATGTACAGAGCATATCAAGAAGGTAACTTACCTGAAGGCTCACGTATCCTACCAACAGTGCGCGAAGAATCGAAACGTGCTGAATACATAGAAACAGCGCATAAAGCATTACAAGAATTTTTAAGCAAAGGTGAGTTTAACGCTAAAGATTGGAAAGCGTTTTCTACTTTTTTAGTGCCAGTGGTAAGTAATGTTACAGAAGCAGACGACAACTGGGATGTGCTAAAAGGCATTTTAGATGAGCACGAAAGCACTAAGTCTCGCGTGTTTTACTTATCGCTTCCGCCTGCTGTTTACGGCACATGTTGTGAAATATTATCGACTAAAGGTTTAATTACACCTACATCACGCGTTGTTGTTGAAAAGCCAATTGGTTATTGCGGTGATTCTGCTGAAGCAATTAATGGGAAAATTGCAGAGTTTTTTAATGAAGAACAAATTTTCCGTATTGACCATTACTTAGGTAAAGAAACAGTACAAAACTTAATGGCGCTGCGTTTTTCAAACTCATTGTTTGAAAATATGTGGGATGCTAAATCTATTGATAATATTCAAATTAGCTTGTCAGAAACGGTTGGTCTTGAAAGCCGCGCTGGTTTTTATGATAAAGCCGGTGCACTTCGTGACATGGTTCAAAACCACTTATTACAACTACTTTGCTTAGTTGCAATGGAGTCGCCTAATAAGCTAAACGCTAACAGCATTCGTAACGAAAAACTAAAAGTATTAGAAGCACTTCGCCCGCTTGTAGATGGTGATGTTGATGAAAATATTGTTCGTGGTCAATACGTACCAGGTGACTTAAACGGTAAAATTGTACCGGGTTACTTAGAAGAGCTAAATGAAGGTTCTAGTAAAACAGAAACGTTTGTAGCTATTCGCGCGCATATTGATAACTGGCGCTGGGCAGGTGTTCCATTTTACCTTCGTACGGGTAAACGTATGGCTAAGCGCTGTGCAGAAATTGTGGTTGAATACAAAAAAGTATCTCACAATATCTACGAAGATAACGTGGGCAATATCGAGCCGAATCGCCTTGTTATTCGTTTGCAGCCAGAGGAAACAATTCAACTAACGCTTATGTCTAAGCGCCTTGATAATCTTCAAATGCAACTTGAGCCAGTAACAATGAATATTGAGCTTTCACAAGCTTACAGCAATGGTTTCCATTCAGATGCGTACAAGCGTTTAATGCTTGATGCTGCTGCAAATAACCCATCGTTATTTATTCACCGTGATGAAGTGCGCCAAGCGTGGAAGTGGATTGATCCAATTATTGATAGATGGCAAGGCAAAGGCAAACCTGCGCTTTACCGTTCTGGTAGTTGGGGACCTGATGATGCTGATGAATTATTAGCAGAAAACAACCACGTATGGTTTAACACAGGCGATAAGGTATAAGCATGGCAACATTAGTTGAAAAGTTTTTTGACGATAAAGACGCGTTAACAGCTGAGCTTTCTGCAACGCTTGAGCAATCATTACGTGATGGCATTAAAAACGATGGCCGTGCTGTATTAATGGTGTCGGGCGGCTCGTCTCCTGCGCCCGCTTATAAGCATTTATCAACGCTTGATTTAGATTGGCAACATGTTGATGTTGCTATGGTTGATGAGCGTTGGGTAGATCCAAACCATGAAAAAAGTAATGAAGCATTTATTAAAAGTACTTTATTACAAAATCATGGTAGTGCTGCCAACTTTATTACTATGAAGAACGCTGCAGCAACGGCTCAACAGGGCGCACAAGAGTGTGAAGCGGCTTATAGCGAGCTAAAAAGCCCATATGATGTAACTATTTTAGGTATGGGCCCAGATGGCCATACAGCGTCGTTATTCCCAAATGCAGACGGTTTAGAGCATGGTTTAACAACTGAGCAAACAGTATGTGCGATTAATGCGATACAAAGTGATGTGACGGGTAGTATTACTGAGCGAATGACATTAACTTTAAATGCCATTGCGCAATCTAAAGTGGTTAAGCTTTTAATTAGCGGTGAAGAAAAACTCGCTGTTTATAAGCAAGCAAAAGCGGGCGGCGATGTTAATGACATGCCACTTCGCGCTGTGCTTAATCACCCAAGTATAAATATTGAAGTATATTGGGCGCCTTAATTTAGATGCCAATTTAACTTTTAAAGGCCGCTTATATAAGCGGCCTTTTTTATTTGCTTAAATTTAAGCCTAAACACTGCAAAAAAATAGCTTTGAACTGTTAACCAATGTTAATGAATAACTTTGGTTTGTATTAAAATTAACCATGAAGTGTGTTGTTTTTGAACAAAATTTATGAGTTTGAGCTGTATGTTTTTTAGCAACGTTCAGATTTAGTTAAATTTTATTTTTTCATGGTTGTTGTCATAAAAGTTTCCCTTCCTTTTTTAGCTCAAAAGCATTAGCCTAAAGGCATTAACAATGAAACATATAAATTAAAATAAACGGAGCAGTAACATGGCGGAGCAACAAGTACAGCCTTTACACAACGAAAAACATGCCAACACTAAAATTCAAAACGGCATCAATGTAGAATTCATGAAAACTCAACACTTAGTGCCAGTAGTTGCACATGAGTTTGCACGTGTAGCAAACGAGTTTCCAATGTCATTCGTTAAAAATAACGAAACCGGCACTTTTCAAGCAGTTGCTATGTTTGGCTTAGAGCCAGGCGAAAACCTTTTTGTAGAAGATGGTAAATGGACTGCAGCATTTGCACCTATGGCATCTACTCGTTACCCACTTGGTTTAGTTAAACACCCAGATCAAGATCAATACGGTATCGTAATTGACGAAGCAAGTGCGCTTGTTGGTGAAGACGAAGGTAACGCATTATTTGAAAACGGCGAAGAAACAGATTACCTAAAACGTCGTAAAGAAGCGCTAGTATCATTTATTGAGTTTTCTCAAGTAACTGAAGCGTTCACTAAATTCCTTGCTGATAAAGAGCTACTAATTGCGCAAACGCTAACAGTAGACATTAAAGGCGAGAAAAAAGACATCAACGGTATTTACCTTATCGATGAGAAAAAACTAAACGAGTTAAGCGATGCTGATTTCTTAGAGCTTCGTAAACGTGGTTACTTAGCACCAATTTACTCGTTCTTAACGTCTACTCACCAAGTAGCACGTTTAGCGCGTTTAAAAGCTAAACAAGCTTAATTACAAACACGTAAAATTTTAAAAAGCGCCTTAAGGCGCTTTTTTTATGCCATTAAACTCACTTTAGTTGAAATTAAGTCCGTAACCATTCACATTAGTTTATAACTTCCCCATAAAAGAACTCATTATGAAAACACCATTATTAGCGATTTTTGCGAGCAGCTTTGTTGCTTTAAGTAATAGCGCAGTAGCTGCAGAGACTCCTTTTGCCATTGCGATTCATGGTGGGGCAGGGACAATTGAAAAAGCACGATTTACACCCGCTCAAGAAAAAGAGTATCGTGCAAAATTAACGCAAGCAGTAGAGACAGGTTATAAAGTATTACACCAAGGCGGCGAAAGCTTAGATGCGGTAATTGCAGCAATTGCAGTATTAGAGCAATCCCCTTATTTTAATGCAGGGCGTGGAGCGGTATACACCTACGATGGCGGGCATGAGCTTGATGCATCCATAATGGATGGTCGAAACCGTGAAGCAGGCGCAGTTGCGGGTGTAAAGCATATTGAGAGCCCAATTAACTTAGCGCGTTTGGTAATGGATAACTCTGTACACGTAATGCTTAGTGGGCAAGGCGCTGAAGAGTTTGCTAAAGAGCAAGGTGTTGAGCTTGTCGAAAATAACTTATTTGATACCGAGCCTCGTTACAAAGCGCTTTTAAAAGCAAAACAAAAATTAGATAAAGCCAAAGCAACCAGTAAAGAGTACCAAGCCGCGCACAAAGCATTACCTAACTCTTACAAAATGGGCACGGTTGGCGCAGTGGCGCTTGATAAAAATGGTAATTTAGCGGCAGGTACATCAACAGGTGGTATGACCGCAAAACGTTATGGTCGTGTGGGGGATGCGCCGGTAATTGGGGCCGGAACATTTGCTGAAAATGAATCGTGCGCGGTATCGGCAACAGGGCATGGTGAATACTTTATTCGCTATAATGTAGCGAGCGATATATGTGCGCGAGTTAAGTACCAAGGTAAAACCATTGCTGAGGCAGGGGATGAAGTTATAAACGGTGTGCTTAAGCCTATTGGCGGCACTGGCGGCGTAATTATTATTGATACAAAGGGTAATATTAGCTTACCGTTTAATACCTCTGGCATGTATCGGGCAAGTAAATCGAATACGCAAGCGACCTACGTGGGCATTTTTAGTGACGAATAAGTCAACGTCATTTAATTTATTCAATGTAGTTAGCCCTGAAAATAATTGTTTAAAATAAATTTATTATTCACAGTTTAGTTCAATAGCAGCGTTTATATAACAAACAACCCCGCGTTATGCATTTTGTAGGATTAACCCCAGCCGTTTAATTTGATACAATTACGGCTCTTTAACTAATTTTATAAGGTATGCGGGTGGTAAACCTAGGTCAGTTGTTTGGCGAGCTAAAAACGTGCTTAAAAAAAGATCAATTCATTTTCAAAAAACGCTTACATGGCGTAAAAAAAATAACGGATGAAAACAAGCATGCCAACGCGCTTGAAAAAATAGCGGCTGATATAACCCGTAGCCAAGAATTACGCGATAAACGCTTAGCTGGCCTCCCTAAAGTGACTTACCCTGAGCAATTGCCGGTAAGTCAAAAAAAGGAATTAATTAAAGACGCCATTGCAAATAACCAAGTGGTTATTATTGCCGGTGAGACGGGCTCAGGCAAAACAACGCAAATACCTAAAATGTGTTTAGAGCTTGGTCGCGGTGTTGATGGTTTAATTGGTCATACGCAACCACGTCGATTAGCAGCGCGTACTGTGGCTAATCGTATTGCTGAAGAAATGAAGTGTGAACTTGGCCAGCAAGTTGGCTTTAAAATTCGTTTTAGCGATCAGGTATCTAATAATACGTATATTAAATTAATGACTGACGGTATTTTGCTGGCTGAAATTCAGCAAGACCGTTTTTTAAATCAATACGACACGATTATTATTGATGAAGCGCATGAGCGTAGTTTAAATATTGATTTTATTTTAGGTTACTTAAAAAACCTGCTTCCAAAGCGCCCTGATTTAAAAATAATAATTACCTCAGCGACTATTGATCCTGAGCGCTTTTCAAAGCACTTTGATGATGCGCCCATTATAGAAGTATCGGGTCGTACTTTCCCTGTTGATGTGCGCTACAACCCTATTACTGATATTAATAAAGATGATATGGAAGCGGAAGGCGATCAGCTACAAGGTATATTTGATGCCGTTGATGAGCTGTGTGCTGAAGGCCCTGGCGATATTCTCATATTTTTAAATGGTGAGCGTGAAATACGCGATACCGCAGATGCACTTAGCAAGCGTAATTTAAAACACACCGATGTATTGCCACTTTACTCGCGTTTATCTAACGCAGAGCAAAACCGTATATTTGCGCCGCATTCTCGTCGTCATATTATTTTATCGACTAACGTAGCCGAAACGTCACTCACCGTGCCGGGTATTCGTTATGTAATAGACCCAGGTACTGCGCGTATAAGTCGCTACAGCTATCGTACAAAAGTACAGCGCTTACCAATAGAGCCTATATCGCAAGCAAGTGCTAATCAGCGTATGGGTCGTTGTGGACGTGTTGAAGCGGGTATTTGTATTAGGTTGTACTCTGAGGATGATTTTTTATCGCGCTCAGAGTTTACCGACCCTGAAATACTACGTACTAATCTTGCATCTGTTATTTTACAAATGTTGGCGCTAGGGCTTGGTGATATGGCGCAATTTCCGTTTGTACAAGCGCCAGATAGCCGCAATATTAATGATGGCCTAACATTGCTTGAAGAGCTACAAGCGGTAAAACCAGCTAAACGCGATAGTAAAACCAGCCTAACGCAATCGGGCAGAGAGCTTAGTCGATTACCCGTTGACCCACGTTTAGCAAAAATGGTGCTAACAGCCCATAAACTTGGCGCATTGCGTGAAGTGATTATCATTGTAGCGGCGTTGTCTATTCAAGACCCACGTGAACGCCCACAAGAAAAACGTGCTGCTGCCAATGAAAAGCACGGTCGTTTTGATGATCCAGATTCTGATTTTATCGCTTTTTTAAACTTATGGAATTACTTAGAAGAGCAGCAAAGCGAGCTTACTAATAGCCAATTTAGAAAGCTGTGTCAAAAAGACTTCTTAGCCTATATGCGCCTGCGTGAATGGCAAGATATTGTTTATCAAATAAGTACTGTGTGTAACGAAATGGGCATGAAAGCAACCAGCCAAGCGGCTGATGGCGAACTTGTTCACAAAGCGTTATTAAGCGGAATGCTAAGCCATATTGGCTTTAAAGATGAAAAACAAATATACAAAGGGGCACGTAATAGTCAGTTTCATATTTTTCCAGGTTCAGGTTTATTTAAAAAGAGCCCCAAATGGATCATGTCGGCGGAGTTGGTAGAGACAAGTAAGTTATATGCCCGCACAAATGCAAAAATAGACATTAACTGGGTAGAGCCATTAGCACAGCACTTAGTAAAACGTAGTTACACTGAACCACATTGGGAGAAAAAACCAGGTGCGGTAATCGCGTTTGAGCAGCAAACTTTATATGGCTTACTTATTGTAAATAAACGCCGCTGTGTTTATAGCAACATAGACCCTAAAGTGAGTCGAGAGCTTTTTGTGCGCACTGCATTAGTTGAGCAAGAACTGGGCTTAAACGAGGGCTTTTTAGCGTTTAACCGTGAGCTAATAGAAGATATTCAAGTTCTGGAAAATAAGTCACGTCGTCGTGATATTTTAGTTGATGAGCAAACGTTATTTGAGTTTTACGATAAAAAAATACCCAAAGAAATTAATAACCGCGCTGCATTTTTAAAATGGTATAAAACACAAAAACAACAAAATAAGCATTACCTACACATGACTCGTGAAGAGCTAATGCAGCATGGTGCAAGTAATATCACTGAGTTTGACTACCCTGACACATGGCAGCAAGACAATATTATATTGCCGCTTGCTTATCATTTCGATCCAGGCCAAGCAGTTGATGGCGTTGCGGTACAAATACCGGTCGCGCTGTTGAATCAAGTGCAAGAAAGTGGTTTTGACTGGCACATACCAGCATTTAGGCATGAGCTAATAAGTGGGCTTATAAAGTCATTGCCTAAATCGCTTCGTCGTAATTTTGTGCCAGCACCAAACTATGCTGATGCAGTGCTGGCAGCTATTGAGCCAATGCAAGGGAGCTTAATTGATGCATTAACGACGCGTTTATTGAGAATGACAGGTGTAAAAGTTGATCCAGAGGCATGGGATTTAACCGCGCTTGCACCGCATTTAAGATTGCAGTTTGAAGTACGTGATGAACACGATAAGTTACTTGCACGAGGGCTTGATTTAGCCAAGCTCAAAGCAGAGCTGCAAGGTGAAGTAACCGAAACACTGTCTAAAGTAGCCGATAAAGGCATTGAAAAGTCAGACCTAACACAATGGGATTTTGGTGAGTTACCCGCTTCATACGTTAAAAAACAAGGTCAATATGAGATAAAAGCATACCCTGCGCTGGTGGATAAAAAATCAGCCGCTGCAGTGGAGCTTTTTGATAGCGAAGCAAAAGCGCAGCAAGCACATCAACAAGGTTTGCGCCGTTTAGTACTATTAAATGTGCCATCGCCAATTAAGTACTTACAACAAAACTTACCGAATAAGGCAAAGCTGGGTTTGTACTTTAACCCATTTGGTAAAATAGCTGATTTAATTGATGACTGTATTGCCGCAGGTGTTGATAACTTATTAGTAAAACACGGTGATATACGCGACGAAAAAGCATTTGAAACAGTAAAAGAGCAAATACGCGGTGAGCTGGGCGATGCCGTTGTATCGATTGCAACGCAAGTTGAGCAAGTATTAAGTATTGCTCATGCGCTGCATAAAAAAATGAAAGGGCGCGTTGATTTAACCATGATAACTGCGCACGGCGATATTAAGTCACAGCTTGAGTCACTTATATTTAAAGGTTTTGTGAGCGCGCATGGCTCAGATAAAATAGCGGATTTAATTCGTTATTTAAAAGCGATTCAAAAACGTTTAGAAAAGCTGCCTGTGGATCCAAATCGTGATAGGTTATGCGTACTAGAGCTAGATAAAGTTGCGCAAGAGTATAAAAAAGTAGTTAATAAAACGCCAAAAGGGTTGCCTATACCACAAGAGGTAACCGCTATTTTTTGGATGCAACAGGAGCTTAGAGTGTCGTTATTTGCTCAAACACTAGGAACGCCTTACCCAATTTCAGCCAAGCGGGTACTTAATGCGATAAAAGAGATAGAATAAAACTTGCATTTTCTATTAAGCTTAGTACCTTAATAGAAGGATTTATTTTTGTTTTGAAAAGGAAGCGACATAGTTATGTCCTCATCGATTGAACATAAAACAAAGCGACTTTTAGTGGTAGATGACGAGTATTTTAATTTTGAAATGCTCAAAGCCGCACTAGCGTCGAAATTTGATGTTAGTTACGCAGATTCAGGGCAAAGCTGCCTTGCGTCAGCAATTGCGAGTCCGCCAGATATAATTTTGCTTGATGTTTGTATGCCTGGTCTTGATGGTTATGATACATGCCGAATGCTAAAGCACACACCTGAAACAAAAAATATTCCTGTTGTTATGGTATCGGGCCTAGAGTCCCCATCTGAAAAACAAGCAGGGTTTGATGCTGGTTGTAACGCGTATGTTGTAAAGCCATTTTCAGTGGGTGCTTTGTTGGAAGAAATTAACACGGTTGTTTAGAGGTAACATATGTTTACTGATGATAAGCGAAATTTTAGACGCATGCAGATTAACACTCCTGCAAATTTAACAACGATAGAACCAATAGCGGGTTTAAATTTTGCCGCAGAGTGCGTGGATTTAAGTGCAACAGGTTTATCAATTCATTTAGATGAATTGCTTGAACCTAATACCTTGCTGACGGTGAACATTGATTCGACTCATCCAAGTATTGCGCCTTTAAATGCAACTGCAAAAGTAATACGTGCCAGCAAAGAAGATGATGGCACGGTAACAGCAGGTCTTGAAATCATTGAGTTTAACTAAATAGAATTCAGTTAAACTCAATAGTAGATATTAAAAAACCTTACAGATTAAGCCTTTTAAGTAAAAGCCTTCAGGGTAGCTGCCAGCAATTGGGTGATCGGCTGCCTGGTTTAATCGCTCCATTATCAGTAGGTCTTTACCTGCATCAAGTGCTGCATCGGCTACTACTTTTTGAAACAAGTTTTGTTCCATTAAACCAGAGCATGAGAATGTTAATAGTGTTCCGCCTGGTTTTAGTATTTGCATGGCAATCATGTTGATATCTTTATAGCCACGACACGCGCCCGTTAGCTGCGCTTTATTATCAGCAAATTTTGGTGGGTCCATTACGATGGTATCAAACTGTCTACCTTCGTCGCGGTATTGGCGTAATAATTTAAATACATCCTGCTTAACAAAGCTCACTTTGTTTAAATCTAAGTTATTATGCTCAACATTACGTTTTGCTGTATCTAAAGCGGGTTGCGATACATCTACGTTAGTTACATGCTCACATCCACCACGCAGGGCATACAACGAGAATGTACCTGTGTAACTAAAGCAGTTAAGGACAGTTTTACCTTTTGAGAAGCGCTCAAGTGCAGCACGGCTGTCACGCTGATCTAAGTAAAATCCTGTTTTGTGACCTTCAATTATATCAACTTCGATTTTTAAGCCGTTTTCTTCAATAAGCACAGGCTCTTTTGGTTCATTCCCCCAAAGTGCGCCTTTAATTGGTTCTAAGCCTTCTTTAGTACGTACATCTACGTCAGAACGCTCATATATGCTAGAGCCGGGGAAAATAGACATCAATGCGCCTACAATCTCGCCTTTATGGCGCTCGGCACCGGCGCTTAATAGCTGGCACACTAATACGTTGTCAAACTTATCTATTGTAACGCCTGGTAAGTAATCAGACTCAGCAGCACATAAGCGAAACCCTGTTAATCCGCCTTCTTCAATAACTTGGCTACGGGCTTCTAATGAGCGACGTAAACGGCGTTCAAAAAAGTGTTGATCGATGACTTCTTTTTCGTCAAAGCTCCAAACACGTGCACGAATTTGTGAGTGAGGGCTATACGCAGCAGTTGCTAAAAACTTACCTTCGCTGTCGTGAATCGTTACTGTGTCGCCTAATCCAGGTTTACCTTTAATTTTTTTGATGGCTTTTGAAAATAACCAAGGGTGTTTTCTTTTTAATGATTTATCGCGACCAGCTTGTAGGTAAACGGCAGATGACATAAGGCTTCTCAGTAGTAATAAATAAGCGCTGTATTTTAGTCAAGCAAGGAGCAACATACAATGAATGTTTTGCAAGGGGGGCATAAAGCACGGTAAAGTACGGATAATTCATTGATTAATTAGCTTTTTGGAACCTAACTTTGTCTGACGTCGCTTTAAGCCCTGATTTAGAAATACTTAACTCACAATGTAGAGGGTTTATCGCCTCTTTAGTGCATGCTGATGTTGCTCATGACATTACTCATATAGAGCGAGTGGTGCGTGTTGCAATACAGTTATGTAATGCGGAGCAGGCAAACATGTCAGTAGTATTACCTGCAGCGTGGATGCACGACTGTGTGGCGGTGGCTAAAAACCACCCTGATCGTGCAAAAGCCTCTACTATGGCAGCTGATAAGGCATTGGAGTTTTTAAAATCGATTAATTATGACGAGTCACTTTTTGATGAGATTCATCATGCAATTGCAGCGCATAGCTTCAGCGCAAATATAAAAATTAAAACAGTTGAAGCGCAAATAGTACAAGATGCCGACAGAATGGATGCGTTGGGCGCTATTGGCGTTAGCCGATGCATGAAAGTTGGTGGCTCAATTTCTCGGTTATTATATAACCCAAATGACCCTTTTTGTGTTGAACGCGAGGCTGATGATAAAACATACACGCTTGATCATTTTTTCATAAAGTTATTACATATTGCCGATAGTATGAATACCCCATCAGCTAAAGCAGAGGCGAATAGACGAACAAGGTATATGCATGAGTTTTTAGAGCAATTAAAGTCAGAAATTGGTGAGTAATGTGAATAATACAAGCATACCGAAATTATCTGGCATTGATCATTGCCATTTAAATGTTGATAACTTAGCTAATGCCGTTAAGTGGTATGAACGGGTTTTAGGTTTTAGCGTAGTGCCAGAGCTTACCTTTTGGAATGAGCATGGGCGAGGCCCTTTAACGCTTGAGGATGCTTGTTCAACCTCTCGTTTAGCATTGTTTGAAGGAGAGGGGCGCAGTAAAGGGATTGCATTTTTGGCCTCAGGGGATCAATTTATTCAATGGCGTATTCATCTTGAGAGTTTAAATATAAAAGTAGTTTTAGCAGATCATGGTGTAACGTTTTCTATGTACTTTAAAGATGAAAGTGGCAATAGCCATGAAATTACGTCACATGACTATCGTTATATAAAATCTTGTTACCCAAATGTTGAGCTTGGCTCTCACAGTGCTAAAAAGAATTAGCTTTCTTGATTTGCATTTTTTATAGCAATAATATCGTCTAAGTTTTTTACTAATAGCTCGATTAGAGCGGGATCGAAATGAGTTCCTGCTTGCTCTTGCATATGCAAAACTGTTTTCTCTACGCTCCAAGCCTCTTTGTAAGGGCGTTTTGAGGTAAGTGCATCAAATACGTCAGCTATAGCAACAATTCTACCTTCAACTGATATTTCTTCGCCTTTGATCCCGTTAGGATAGCCTGAGCCATCCCATTTTTCGTGGTGTTCAATTGCAAGTGTATGCGCAAGTTGTAGTAAAGGAGATGATGAGTTTGCTAAAATTTGCGCGCCAATGGTGGCGTGTTCTTTCATATGATCAAACTCTTCAGAGGTTAACTTTCCAGGTTTGAGTAGGATAGCGTCAGGGATACCTATTTTTCCTACATCGTGCATTGGGGCGGCTTGACGTAAAAGTTCTGCTCGTTGTTCATCCATACCTAGTGCTAACGCTAATACTTTACTGTATTGGCTCATGCGCACTATATGTTCACCCGTGTCGGTGTCTTTATATTCCGCTGCACGGCCTAGACGTTCTACTAAATCTACATGAGCTTGCTTTAATTGCTCTGCTTGTACTAGCGACAAGTGAGTATTAACCCTTGCTCTTACAATGGCAGGGCTTATTGGTTTAGTAATATAATCTACTGCGCCTAACTCAAAACCTTTGTATTCATCGCTTTCATCGCCAAGCGCAGTTACAAAAATAATTGGGATGTGTGATGTTTTAGGATTTCTCTTAACTATTTGGCACACTTCAAAGCCATTCATATCTGGCATCATTATGTCGAGCAAAATTAGCTTTGGTAGTTCTTTTTCAAGTAGTGCTAGTGCGGCATCACCAGATTTAGCAAACGACATACGATATTGATTACCTAACACTTCGCGCATTACTTTTAGATTTGCAGGCTCATCGTCAACAATTAATACCCGTGGCCTATCTGCCGTAAAATCCATTAATTAATACTCATTGTTTGTTAGTTTTTCAAGTAAGGTTTCTAGTATTACGTGTGCTTTATCAAAATCAAATTCATCAAAGGCTTCGGCTATATCATCAACTTCATTTTGAAAGGTAGAAGGTGCGCCGCGTTGCAACTTTGCGAGTAGTTCATCATTTAATTCTGCGTTTTGCGCATCTTGATGAAGTGTTTCACACAGTGACTTAATTTCATCTATTGATAGAGTGTCTGAGCTATCATCTTCAGGCTTGCTATTTGGCTCATCGCAAGTATTTGATGACAGCAGTTGCGTTATAATAAGTAGTTCGTTTTTGATATCGTCTAAAAGACTAATAACTTTAGCATCACTTTGCTTGTGCTCTAAATCGGTTAATAACTTCATTAACGTTGTTAGCCCTAAGTTACCAGCAACACCTTTGAGTGTGTGAATGAGGCTATCGACATCTTTTATGTTTGATAATTTATCATTAAATAATATCTCAAACCGCTTATCACTATCACTAACAAACTTAGTAATCTCTGTAAGTTGCTTACACTTAGAACCCCAAAGTGCTAATCCTTTTTCAAAATCTATATGCTGCGCTTTAGGATCGCTTTGCGATATAACCATTTCTTTTGCAATACCAAGCCCCAGCACTTGCGCTATTTCTTGGTTAAGCTGATTTATATCGACGGGTTTATTGGCAAAGCCATTCATGCCTGCTTTTTTAGCCGTAAGCTTATCTTGCTGTAATACGCTTGCTGTGAGCGCGATAATTGGCGTGTACTTAAGCTGCCTTTGGTTTTCTATTGCTCTTATTTTTTGTGCTGCTTGTATGCCATCACACAATGGCATATGTATATCCATTAATATGACATCAAAGTCTTGTTCTTCAAATACTTTAATCGCTTCAAGTCCGTTTGACGCTTTGGTAACTGAATGCTGATCTCGTGATAGAAGCAAAGACAGTAGTTCTGTATTTTGCTCTATATCATCAACTACTAGTACTCTAAGTGCAGGCAGTTGGGTGTGTAGACCATCAAAATAATCAATTTTAGATTCGTCACCTAAAGTAAGCGGCAATGAAAAGTAAAAACAGGTGCCTTTACCTAGCTCACTTACTAAGTTTATTGTTCCGCCCATAAGCTCTACAAGTTGTTTACTTATGGTTGTACCAAGGCCTGTACCACCAAAGCGGCGAGTAGTAGTGCCATCGGCTTGTTCAAAAGGTTGAAATACAGCTTGAATACGATCTTTTGCAATACCAATTCCGGTATCTTGCACTTCAAAAAACAGATGCTGATTTTGTGTCATGCCAACGGTGACCGTAACAGAGCCTTTTTCGGTGAACTTAATCGCGTTACCAATTAGATTAGTGAGTACTTGTCTGAGTCGATCTGGGTCGCCGTAGTACGTAGAACTTACTGATTCTTTAATATGGAGTTTAAGTTCTAAATCTTTCTTTTTAGCCTCTAACCAAAAAGTAGAAATAATACTGTCTATCACTGGTTTTAAGCTAAAGTGGACTGGCTCAATGGTCAGCTTACCGCGTTCTAGTTTTGCAGAATCGAGAATTTCATTTAACAATCTTAGCAATGAACGCGCTGCATTATTTACGGTAACCAAGTGCTTTTGTTGTTCTTGATCAAGTGGGGTGTCCATTAATAGATCGCTAAAACCTATTATAGAATTCATTGGGGTGCGTATTTCATGGCTCATATTAGCCATAAAAGATTGCTTTGCATGAGCAGCTTCTTCAGCTTTAAATTTAGCTTGCTCTAGTTTTTCTTCATATTCTTTGCGTTCAGTAATATCGACTAAAACACCATCAATCCACTTTGGGTTGCCTTGAGCATCAAAGTCGATACTCCCTTTATCTAACAACCACAAAATTTTGCCATTTCTATGTCTAATTCGGTATTCAATAGAATATTGAGACTTTGCATCAACAGCTTTAGTGACTTCATCAACTATTTGTTTTTGGTCTGATTTCAAGACCAAGTCATTAAACTCGATACAATGCTCTGTAAACTCATTTGGGTTATACCCTGTAAGCTCAATTATATTTGGACTAATAAATAACGTAGTCCAATTGTCATCAAACTTGCATCTAAACGCGACTCCGGGCATGTTATCGATAAGAGAGCGGTATTTTTGTTCTTTCTCTTCTAAACTTTGCTGCAAAGCGCGTTGTTCGGTCAAGTCGGTGATAAAGCCAACATATAAAGGGTTATGGCCCGGCTGATTTACTTCGCCTATACCTAAGCGAATAGGAAAAACATGTCCGTTCATGTGTTTTGCATATACATCACGGTTTATGCCTATTATTTTACCTAGATCAACATTGTGAGCATTTAAGAGGTATTCGTCGTGGTGCTTGGCAATGTTATCGTCCATTAGCATTTTTACGTTTTTGCCTTGAACTTGGTTTTCTTGCCAGCCAAAAATTTTACTTGCGGCTTCATTAAAACTTAAAATAATACCAGCATGGTCAATGGTAACAATGCCATCTATAGCGGTACCTAAAATAGCATTTAGACGGGATTCTTTTGCCGACTTCTCCTCAAGTAGCATGCGATAGCGAACCATACCATTTATTACACCAACCACGCTTGTAATCGCGATAGTTGCTGTGGCGACTGCAATGGCGATAAAAGTTAGTCCTGCGGTTGCGTTAGCATCATCATAGATTAGTGGCGATGTAGCTACAAAACGTGTAGCGGCCATACCCATATAGTGCATACCAGCAACAGCACACCCTAAAATAACAGCGCTAATTGAGTTATTTTGAAGAGGTGATAAAGAGGGTAAAAAACGCTCAAGATTAAAGCGACTGTAAAGGGCTATAAAGGAGAGGGCTATAGCAACAATGATTGATAACGAAAATATCAATGGATCATATCTAAGTAAAGGAGCAAGATCCATTGCAGCCATGCCGCTATAATGCATAGTGCCAATGCCAGCTCCTAGTAACACGGAGCAAATCGACAATACTTTTAGATTCCCTTTACTATTTACTAGCATTGATACAGCGTACTGACATGCTATAAATGCTGGTATAAAAGAAAGGAGAGTGATTGTTGGATCATAATCAATATTAGTACACAGTGAAAAGGCAAGCATACCAATAAAGTGCATACTCCAAATACCAGCCGAAAAAACAGTAGCAGCGGTCACGTTTGCTAAACGTTGGTAGCTAGGAAATTGAGTTTCTTTTGCGAGATTTATAAGTCGAATGGTGAAAAAGGCTGCAAAAATAGCAATTAGCAATGACATTGAAACTAATAGAGGATCGTAAACGCCATTAATGATTAAGCTAGGATCTTGGTCTGTGATAAAAAAAGCTGATAACATAATGGCTCAAAATATAATCTTTATTTATCAAGTTTAATCTAATTAATTAATTAATAAACCGTTAATTCAATGAAGTGAATAAAATAACGAATTTATTACTTTTCGTTTTCTTTTATTTATCAGGGATTAGTTTTTTAGTTGGTGTTTTTTATTCTAATGTATTGCCTTTAACGGGGCTAAGTTCGATTTATATGGTCATATTTAAGTTTCTATCGAGCAACCTTAAGAAAACTAATGAATTGGCTTAACTAAGCGAAAAGTACACTTTATTTGGTTTTATTAATTGCTGGTGAATTTTCTCGTAGCAATATCATTAATGAGTATGAAAGTGTTTGAATATCAGTTAAAGAAAAGTATAAAACGTAAAACGGTTGCCATTAAAGTACATAACAAAAAGGTGACTGTATATGCCCCTCAGTTTGTTAGTAATAAACACATTCAAGAATGGCTTTTTGATAAGCAGGTGTGGGTAAATGCTCAATTAACTAAACAGCACAATATTGCTGATAGCAGACAGAACCCGCTCAAAGACAAACAAATTTTAATCTTTGATAGCATTATAAACATAGAATTTAAGCAAGGTACTAAGTCCGAAGTACTAAACTGTAACGACAGCTTGCTTATTACACACTCTTCGCGCGTTAAAAATACTTCGCAAAAATATCAGCAACTTCTTGAAGAATATTTAAAAGAGCAACTAACTGCATATATAGAAATGCGTTTAGCGTACTTCTGCGCACAAATGGGTGAAGAATTACCTACGAGTCTAAAAGTAGCTATTTATAAGCGAAAGTGGGGAAGTTGTAATAGTAAGCGAGAGCTAACATTTAATTTGCATTTAATCGGAGCCCCTTATCATGCTATTGATTATGTGATTGTTCACGAGTTAGCGCATTTACGTCACTTAAACCACAGCAAAGCTTTTTGGCAACACGTTGAGCATTTTTTTCCTAATTATAAAGCATCATCAACATGGCTAAAGAAAAACAGTATGAGTTTACAATGGGTGTTTTGAAGTTAACCTGAATATAGGAATATAGGAATATAGG